>JAFSXH010000213.1 GCA_017444165.1 bacterium
AAAGCTCGTTCTCTAAATTTTTTATCATAACTCATAACTTTTGCATTATATCAAATATTATGTTGTTTGACTATATATTGACAGAGAGGATTATTTTGGATCTATAACTGCAAAGGCAGATCTCTTCTCTGTTGGTGCTTTGTTGTACAAAAAGATTATCGGCAATTGTGTCCCTATGGATGGATATGTTCTTCATAAAAAATGTACTGAAGCTATTGAAGAATTCTGGAATTCTGAGAGAGATGGACGTTTAAGGAATATTCCTGGATTTGTGAAGAATGAACTAACAAATTTGTTCTCTGGACTTTTTGAGAATCTTCCTGATGAGCGTTTTTGTATAGAGGAGATAGAGAAGTGTCTGCTAGTTTTGTTGAAACATTGTAAAGAGCCAGATTTAACCATTGCTTCTGAATGTAAGGCTCCTCGTCCTAATGAAAACTTTTTAGGTCGTGAGAGGGAATTAGAACGACTCAAAAAGTTCCTCAAACGCGGAGAAAAGGGCGTATTTATCTTTGGTGCTGGAGGATTGGGCAAGGGTTTATTGGCTTTGGAATTGGCTTGGGAAGAAAGAAATAATTTTGAGTTTTTCTGGACGACTTTTGATAGAAATTTAGAGCAGACTGTAGTAAATCTTGTGATAGATCCGCCCTGCACTTTGCAAGAAGATTCTCAATGTAATTTTCAATATATGCTTTCACAGAATATGAAGTGTCTGCGTCATCAGGGTTGCAGCATAGTTTTAATTATCGATAATTTTGATTTACCACCTGAACAGATGAATGAAGTCCTCCACAGTGAGATTTTCGGAAGTTTGCTCAATCTCGATATGAAAGTTATCTTTACCTGCCGCCATCGTCCGCCCCATTGGGTTGCTTGTTTAGAAGTTTTGCCTATGTCTAAGGATGAACTTTTAAGATTAATGAACTGTTACTATCAAGTTGAAGATTATAGCAACAGTTTACCGCAAATTATTGAAGTCGCTCAATACAACACTTTGGTTGTTGAGCAGGCGGCTAAAATCTTAGATAAGAGTTGGGGAGAACTTACACCTGAGAGACTTTTAGAGCAAATGAAAGCTTCTAATGAAAAGACGATTTACGGCAAGCTAGAGGTTTTGTTCAATATATCTAATTTATCTGAATCTTCCAAGAAGATAATGGCTCAAGCGGCACTTTTGCCTGTGCGTGGGATCAGTGCGGCGATATTTTTGCGTACTCATGATGAGATCGAGCAAGATAAGATCCGCATTTTGGAATTTAGTGGCTGGCTCAAAAAGAGCACAGATAATTTCTTATCAATTCACCCTTTGGTCAGGCAGATCTGTATCCCCAAGATCAAACAGGCTGAATTAGAATGCAAGACTTTTATTGAAAATTACTCTCGTGAATTTTTTAATCTATCGAGTAAAGAGCGAGCCAAGTACATATATGAGAGGATGGAACTTATTTCCAATGCGGCCGATCTTCTCGATGATTCTGACGGTCAGTTGATGAAGCTGGCTGGTGAATTAAATTACATGGGGGGACATACTCAAAGAGCGTTGGCATATTATAAAGATTATTTGGAGAAGTTTAAGCGCATTCATCCGCAACCAGACGTTATAGAGGAATTAGATATAAAGAATAGGTTAGCCTGGTGTGCAAATAATCTCAGTGATTTTCAAACGGCCATTTCTTACTTAGAATCTGGTTTGAGTGTGGCTGAAAGTAAATTAGGTGAGGATCGCAGTGAACTTTTAAATTATTACAGGAGTTTAGCAGATATTTGTCGCCGAGCTGGTTATTTAGAAAAGGCCGAAAGGTTTTATAAAATTATTTTAGATTTGCTAGAAAACAATGATGATGCTTTTACTCTAGCCAATGTTTTTACTAGCTATGCTGAGTTTTGTCTGCGGTGCAACGAATTTCCTATGGCTACAGATTACGACCACAGAGCCTTAGAAATATTGCAACGCAATCAAAAACTTCCCAAGAATATGTTAGCCAAAGCTATGGAAATATATTCAGAGTGCTATTTTCATACGAGTTTTTGGGAACCTGCTCTGATGGCAATGATGGATGCTGTAAGAATTTACAAATCAGATTTAGGAGCAGAGCATCCACTGGTCGCAGAAAAGTATGGGCGTGTAGCTCGCATATTGATAGCCGATAAAAAGTTTAAAGAAGCATTAGATTATTTGCAGCGGGCCAAAGATATCTTAGAAGATCATTATGGAGAGATTCACGCCGCCAATAGCAACATTTATTTTTATATGGCTGAGGCTTTTCGCGGTCTGGGTGACTTAGAAAGATCCCAAAAATGGATGGACAAAGCTATTATGGTAGATAAAATTGTTTTTGGTGAAGAGCATTCACATTTTTTTGCGTTAGATAATTGAGGATAGAGTAAATGTTTGAAGAGGTTGTTACTACTGATAATGCTGATAAAGCGAGAGCCTATTTTTTGCGTTTTGAATATGTGAGGATTCAAATTCCCTCTGGAACTACTTCTATAGGTGAATTGGCTTTTTGTGGTTGTCCAAATTTAAGGAGTGTAGTTATTCCTGAAAGTGTTCGTTCTATACATGATCGTGCTTTTTACAACTGTTTCAATTTGAGGTCTGTAGAGTTTGCTGATGGACTTAGAAGAATAGGTTGTGAGACTTTTAAGAATTGTATAAATTTAAGACATTTTGATATTCCTAGTGGTGTCGTTTCTATAGAAGATAGAGCCTTTGAAGGTTGTCTTAATCTGGAAAGTGTTAATATTCCTGACAGTGTCGTTTTTATATGTGCTGGAGCCGTTGAATGCTGTAAAAAACAAAAAAT
>JAFSXH010000214.1 GCA_017444165.1 bacterium
ATAGATGTTTTAGATACACCAAATATCTCTGCCGCTGTCTCAAAGCTGTATTTATCTTTACATGCTAAAGCTCGTTCTCTAAATTTTTTATCATAACTCATAACTTTTGCATTATATCAAATATTATGTTGTTTGACTATACATTGTCCTCGGTCGAAGGGCCAGCGTTATTCGCAAGTTTAGTCTTTTTGATTAAAGATTGCTCTTGGTCATTAAACGCCTTTTTATAAAATTTATCGTTTAACCAACGTCTCAAACTACAATCTGACCAAGTTATACTACAATCTCGTTTATGATAAGGTTTGGCATCTAACCCCATTTCAGCAATAACCAACAAACCATCGGAATCACGGCGCAACACTCGCCAGGTTATCGGCTTCTCTTCACCGTTGCCACCTTGAGGATAACGGCCAAACTCGAAGCGATCACCTACTTGCTTATCTTCGTACACTGCACGCAAAGAACCCATAATTTTCCAGTCCTCCTAAACAGTTAGTATGCATACCACACCTATGCAGTAATGTGAACTTATAAATTTGAAATTAGTTTATAATCTGATCGTAAATTTTTCTATAAGTGTAAATTTGAATTCTCAGTAGACAAAAAAAATTGTAACAAACACAAACAAGAATTCAATTTTCTCACAACGCAAGTCAATGAGAGCGGAGATTCAACAAAAAGGTCACAACTGCCCAACACAAACACAACGTATTAGGCTTACAACGTAATAATGCACAATCGTAGACAAAGTTTTGCCAACAAAACTTTAGGCACAACTTACAACGCGAACTATCAGCTTCCGTATCTTCTCGATCTGTTTTGAAATTCTAATATAGCCCTGTAAATAAACTTATCATCGACATCGGGCCAACATACGGGACTAAAATAAAACTCAGTGTAGGCACACTGCCAGAGCAAAAAATTACTGATGCGGATCTCTCCACTAGTGCGAATCAAAAGATCGGGATCGGGAATACCTTTAGTGTAAAGAGCTTGGGAAAAACTATCGTTATCTATATCATCTACATCAATCTCTCCCCTTTTGACCCTTTCAGCCAAAATTTTAGCGGCTCTCAATAACTCTTCCCTGGCTCCATAGTTGACAGCCAAATTTAGAGCCATCTGTTTATTTACTGAAGTGACCTCTTCAGTCTTTTGCAACTCTCGGCGCACAGAATCGGGCAGAACGCTCATATCACCCAAAACGTGAAAATGGATACCATTATCCAACATCTCCTGACGTTCGGCCTGGGCGTAATATTCGAATAACTGCATTAAAAGACCGACTTCAGTGGCAGAGCGATGCCAATTTTCCGAAGAAAAGGCGTAGGCCGTAAAGTACTTTACCCCCAAATGCAGACAAGTCTCCATAGCCGCATGAAAAGATTTAACTCCCGCCTTATGGCCCATCACTGCAGGCAAATAGTGATCTTTAGCCCACCGCCTGTTGCCGTCCATAATTACAGCGATATGTTGAGGAATATTCTCCTTATCTATGCGGCTCAATAATTCTTTAGCGTCTAAATTATCGTACTCTAACATCACTTTTTCTTCTGTCGAGGAATTCTCTGAAAATTAGGATAGGCCAAGATCCACTCCTCCCCCTCTTTACTCTGGCAGGCTCGCACACCAATAACCCTCAGCTCTCCCTTGCCCAAACCAGCCACAGGGGGACGAGAGATCACCACATGTTGGGGAGCCTCACCTAAAACACGCGCTCTTCTCAGAGCTTCACTATAAATTTGCCCTAGCCACTGGCTAGGGCAAGAAGGCTTCGTATCAGCCATTAAATTTCCATAATCTCTTTTTCTTTAGCGGCGTAAACCTTGCCCAACTCATCGATATTCTTATCTAACAACTTTTGAATATCATCCTGGGCTCTCTTGACCTCATCCTCAGGAGCGTCCTTGAGTTTTTTCAAGGTGTCTATGGCATCGCGGCGGATGTTGCGCAAGGATACCTTAGCCTCTTCCGTCAACTTCTTAGCCTGTTTAGCTAAATCTTTACGCCTCTCTTCGTTTAAGGGAGGGAAGACTAAGCGAATAGTCATGCCGTCGTTTACTGGATTGATACCGAGATCGGACTTCTGAATAGCCTTCTCGATAGCTGTGATATTCTTCTTATCGAAAGGCTGAATAGCCAACATGCGGGCATCAGGCATACCGATAGTGGCCAACTGATTGATAGGCATCATTGAACCGTAAGCCTCAACAGTAATGCGATCTAAAATAGCGGGTGTAGCTCTGCCCGTTCTAATGGCGGCCAACTCACGAACCAAAGACTCACGGGTCTTCTGCATCTTATCCTCGGCATTACGACGTATACTAGGATCTATCACTTTAAAGCTCCTCCTTAACTAAAGTACCAATATCTGCACCCTCCACAGCAACTTTGTAAAGGTTGCCAGGGACGGTAATATTAAAGACGTAAACGGGTAAATTATTGTCACGACAGAGAGAAAAAGCAGTGCTATCCATGACCTTCAAATCGCGCTTGAGAGCTTCGGTAAAGGTCAGAGAATCGAAACGCTTGGCCTGGGGATTGTGACGAGGATCGCTATCGTAAACACCATCGGCCATAGTACCCTTGTAGAGCATATCGGCCTGAACTTGCAAACCGCGCAGAGCCGCCGCCGAATCGGTGGTAAAATAAGGATTGCCCGTACCACCAGAAAAGATCACAACCTTCTTGGCCTGGAGGTACTCCATAGCTTTTTTAGCCACAAAGTGCTCGGCAAATTGCGGCAAAAAAATAGAAGTCATAACAATGGCTTCCTGTCCCTGTAAACGCAAAGCATCGGTAAAAGCTAAACCATTCATAATGGTCGCCAACATTCCCATAGAGTCGGCACTGACCCTATCCATGTGCGGAGCCATACGCGCCCGCCAAAAATTGCCGCCGCCTAAAACTATGCCTATCTCCACACCACTTTTAGCAACCTCGGCCACTTGCTTAGCGTAAAGATTTATAGCCTCTGGTTCTATACCCAGACCAGCTTTGCCAGCTAAAACCTCTCCTGAAAGTTTTAAGAGAACACGCAAGCCTCTCACCTCTCTCTATCTGCTCTTTTTAGACCAGAGCAACCGAATTGGCCCCAAACTTACGTCATATAATTTCAAGTTCCTCTGCAAAAAAAAATCGAGCCTCTCCCCCTCTGGGAAAAAGCCCGATCTCTAATCTAACCGCTTAATTAAGCACCGACTTCCATGCGCACGAAACGAGCAACGGTGATATTCTCACCTAACTTGCCGATAACTTGCTTAATAAGTTCGGCTACGGTCACGCCCTCATCCTTGACATAAGCCTGGTCGAGCAAGCACATCTCTTTGAAGTACTTATTGACCTGGCCCTGAGCGATCTTCTCAGCCATAGCTTCGGGCTTGCCACTCTCAATGGCGGCCTGGCGATAACCAGCGATCTCCTTGTCAATTACCTCTTGAGGAATCTCCTCACGAGAGACGTACTTAGGAGACATGGAAGCCACCTGCAGACAGAGCTCAGTCAAAAGATGGTTGAAATCCTCAGTCTTAGCCACAAAGTCGGTCTCGCAGTGCAACTCTACGAAGACACCAACTTTGCCGTTGTGGTGCATATAGCAACCGATACGACCTTCAGAGGTAGAACGAGAGGCCTTCTTATCAGCCTTAGCCATACCCTTGCGGCGCAACCAGTCTTGAGCCTTAACGATGTCACCCTCGCACTCTTGGAGAGCTTCACGACAATCCATCATACCAGCACTGGTAAGTTCACGGAGTTCTTTAATCTGAGCAGCAGAAATTTTAGCCATA
>JAFSXH010000215.1 GCA_017444165.1 bacterium
GAACAGATCAAAGCGTTAATTAAAGCTATGGCAAAGGTTAACCCCCACATACCCGTCAAGCTATTACACTGCATGAAGACGTTCTCGTTGACAAAGGCCAAAGGTAAAAAAGCCCAAGTCACTCCCAAAGTGCCTATAGAGTGCAAATACTCACCTAAAACCCAAGCAGCGGCCGTTCCTACTCCCCAAACTATGCCCGCCTCATCTTTGAGCAGATAGATCAGATAAGCTATTAAAGCTGGTGCTAATCCCTTAGCTATACAGAGTACTGGCAAAGCTAAAGGCTCCAACGAACCGATAAAGTACATCGTAAAAAGGTAAAGAAACGCTCCAAAACTGAATCCTGCCCAGGCCGCCTTTGAAGCCTCTTTAGATTTGACAATATAGTAAAATAGCGGCACTAGAGCGATCATAGCTAGATAACTCAAGCCAAAATAAGGAAAAGATAGAGTTAAAAGCAGCGCAGATATTGCTCCACTGAGCAGAGAACCCACATAAGTATCTTTTAACCTTTCAATCACTCTTCTACCTCCACCACTAATACCCAATCACTAGCTCTGCACCATTTTTTGGCAACTTCCCGCACATGCTGGGGAGTAACTTTGCAAAAATTCTGCATATAGAGATCGGGCTCTATTTTGGTCTGTCCCTGGAGCAAATTCTCACTCAGCCATAAGGCCCTATTTTCGGGCTGACTCCAATCAATTTGCAGTTTGCCTTGACAAGCAGAGACAGCCCTTTTTACCTCTTCAGAAGTAGGACCAGGAGAAGCTAAACGATTCAACTCTTGGCGCAAAATAGACAAGGCACGTTCGCTCTTATCTTTATCTACCAACATGGTTACGACCCAAACGGAAGAATCTTCATGAACAACATTAAAAGCTGCAACCTTATTGGCGATCTTCTCTAGATGGATCTCTCGTACAGCCAAACGAGAGCTATTTCCCCCACCTAGAATTTGCAAAAGCACCTTGTAAGCACAAAATTCGACACTGTTAGAAAATTTAGGTCCTTGTTGTCCAGCAACGATCAAAAATTTTCCATCGTTATTTACGGAAGAGATCTTGATCCTTGAAGGTTTTACCCTTTCAAAAGCCAGACTTTCATCCATTTCTTGCTCAGAACAGATCCAATTGGCCAAAGAACTACTATCTGCGATCTGTTCAACATTGGAAAGATCGCCCACAAAACTCAATACTAAATTTCTAGGATCAATCGTTATAGTTCTCTCGCAATCTCCTTTAGAAAAGACAGCCCCAAAGAAACGCTCTGAAGCTAAATTCCACCTGCCGACCTGCGAAATATTCCCCTTATCTTCAATAACTCGAATAGATTGCAGATAATCGCCCAAAAAATTCAGAGCTCGAGCAAACTCCCCTTTTAAAGACCATCCTTTTATGACAAGACCATCATCCTGAGGCAAAAATTCCCAATAAAATCCCTGGGGTAAATTCTGAGAAGATTCAGTTAATTTGATCTTACCATCAGTTTTCAAAAATCCATAAATTGTCACTATAGGAGAAACTTTACTGTATTCATACGCCAATTTCACACCATTAGGAAGAGTCCAAACTTTAATAGAATCATCAGTGGCAAAGACTACTCTAGGACTATTTCCCTGATAAATAGTAGCGAAAGAATCTCCTTGGGGTGAGAAAAATACTTTACTCTTTTCTAAACTAAAATTAGCCCGTTCAAAATCTCTCAATTCATTTACAGTTAAATTATCAATTATCTCTGTAAAATTATTTAAATCTTTTCTAGAGAGATAGCGATTATTCAACCACTTTCCACGCTCAGCATAATTTTGCCAACTTCTATAAAAATTCAATTTAGCTAACGATTTAGCCACAGAGAGATCTGCATTAGAAACGTTTTTTGACAATAAATCGAGAAACTCTTCTCTCTGTACAGCGGGAGATAATTGAAAAGAGAGATTGTAAAACTCACTATCACCACTGTCATCTTTGAAGAAACGAACTTTTTCTTTCAAGTTTTCTTCGGCTAAAAAGTTATTCACAGCTAAATTGTGAGCCTCGTTCAATACTAAAAATTTAGCATAATCCTCACAATTGACTAAATTTAATTTCCAGCCCAAACACAATAAATTTACTCTATTCTTTTGCCAAACTTCCTCAGCAGACAACCTATCATCATCTAATTTAAGGGGAGAAAACTTTAGATCAGTTATAGACTTTTCCCACTGTTGACGAGCTTTTGAGAGATTATCACCAAAATATCTCTCTAATTTTTCTTGTAAAAGGTTAAAAGGCTGAGAACTTATAACCACCAAATGAGATCGTTCAGGAATAAATTTTTCACGATAAAAATCGAATAAACTTTGAGGAGAAATACTTTTTATATCGATAATTTCTCCGCCAGGAACGGGCAGATTCAATTTTTTGATAACTTCCATCCTAGCACAACGCAAAGGATCAACGGATAGTCCTTTTAATTCTTGAGCTAAATTGTACTTTTCTAAATTTAATTCACTGTCACTAAATACCAAACCACTCAGGCGATCAGATTCAATCTTTAAAGCTAGATCTAAATATTGACTAGGTACAATCTCCCAAAAATAGATACTTTCCAAATCAGTCTTGGCTCCACGTTTAGAGCCAATATTTTCTAAATTTAAAGCGAGTAAACCATTAGAGAAACGACCTGTCCGCCTGTAGAGCAGATGTTCCAAAAGGTGAGCGCGACCTAAATTTTCCTCAGTGTCGTAACGCGCTCCCGAATCTACCTGCAAAAAGACACAACCTACCTCACAATCAGGCACGTACTGCAAGACAACCTCTAAACCAGAGCTCAAGGTCAACTTTCTAGTAGCACAACCTATAAGATTTAGATCTTTCCCTTCAACCTGCAGAGACAGAAAGAAAAGAGTTAAAATTGCCATAAATAAGTTGATCTTCTTGGCCATAACTCACATTTCTACCACAACCTTATTATTCTTACTTACAGAACAAGAGAGAGAACTGATCTTCAATTTTTTATCCATAAACATCTTAATTAAAGCTCGATAATTTTTATTATCATGAAGATCGATATTTAAAATCTCCACATTAACTATCCAATTTTTTCCCTCTCTTTGACTGTCTAACAACTTAATATCAGCAATTTTTACCGAAGAATTTTGACAAAACAGCTCCATGGAACGCAGTGCATCTTCCGCCTCTTCAGTAACAAGACTGGCTGCTCTAACCTTATCTTTGTCAACCCAAACAACCTTTACAAACTTTATAGCACAATTATCGACATCTGCACCCTTCTTTACTTCTACATGCTTTTCACAAGCTGACAAATTTAAAAAGAGTAACAATACAAGTGCCAAATACACCTTATAATTTTTCATCTTTTAAGTCCTTATTGAGTACAGAAAATTCCAAAACTGGAGATTGAGCATATATATCCTCTCCGCCATTTTCCGTCCACATAATAGCTGGTGAAACAGAAAAACTTCCACAATAAGCTAAGTGACAATCGAGGGTGAAGGTATGCTTTCCTGGAGATAAGTGGACTATCTCAAGACAATTACTCTTACCATCAAATTGATAATCTAAGCCATCAGTCCCGCGTATACCATCAACAATCAAACCGCCAGAGACAGGCAATTTTACGTACACACGACAGAGGTCCCGCTTATTTGTCACCTTGAGAGTGATCTTAGCCTTATCTCCTCGATAAGTGCCGTTATCCTGCCAAAGGCTCTCAATATAGAATGGAGCTTTAGAAATGTCCTTAATAACTTCGTTGTGTTCTCTGTTCACGTAGCCACTCTGATTCATACCACGCAAGGTCAATTTTTCATACACATTGACAAAGATCTTCTTTTGACCATTTTTGACAAACTTGACCTTTAGAGTACCTTCGGGCAACTGAGCCACATTAAAAGATATGTGACGATGCCAACTGATTTCACGATCCAGAACTCTGCCAACTTCCGCTTCGTTGCCATTTATCCAGACACCATAATTTATCTTTTTATCAATATCATCAATATCTAAAAAGGCCCGCTTAGAGATAGCTTCTAAAGCAAAAATAGTATCTATCTCAGTGTTCCAACCACCCGCAACCCTATTTTGCATCAACCAATTGATATAGTTGTTCTGAACACTCTCCTCCAGACCCAATTTGGCGGCTGTCAACAGAGCCAAAGAGGTTACAGCTACATCGCTAAAACGCTCATCACCAACCCAATAAGCACACCTAACTTTACCACTTTTGCTCCATATTTTGCTTCTAGTGCGCTCGAATTTACTCCACAACACTCTAGCCTCGTCCGCTCGATCCTGCTCCACTAAGTGGACAATCAAAGCTAAAAGACCAGAATTATTCAGAGAATCGGCTTTTGTAATGGCTTTATCTAAAGGTACTTTAAAACGATCTCTATCTAACACTAAGTAAACTAAGAGGCGATCACTAATATCCAATTTATCTAATGATCTCACCAAGTAATCTTCAGCTCTTTTTGTTATGCCAGATAATCCATTTATCCCATAATTCTGCAATTGCTCCAAGTAATGTTTGACAAATATTGTTTGGATAAGATCAGATTTTAATCCCTGCTTCCAGGAGAATCCGCCATCACTATTTTGAGCTCTCTTCAAATAATTTAAATACTCTTCTTCCTGTTCATTGGTCACTTTTTGAGCCAGCAATTCGGCACATAAAGTGCGACTGTACCACTTAGAGAGGACATTAACTACTTCTAAATTTTCATTGTGAGAGAGATTCTCTGTAACTGAAACTAAGACACCACATAGACCATTCATAATTTCAATATCTAAATGGCGATCATAAACCCTACCTATAAATTCACTCTTAAAATCGTCGAGAACTAAAGTAGATTCGCGCTCTAAAATACCACTCTCACTTTCAATATAGGAAATAAATAACGGTTTGACCTCTATAGGAAGTTCATAAGTCTTTCTAAATTCACCAGATTCTACATAGACTTTTATACAACTTAAACCAGGCAGACCTCCTTTAACCATAAGATCAAAATTATGATCCTTTCCTGGTTCTATAATTACACGATCAAATTCTATAATATTCGAATTTATATCTTGTTTATTCTGCAGATATAAAATCTCATCATCTGCAGATATTATCTTAACTTTAGCCTCTAATTTTTCCGTCGTTATATTTTTTAATTGCAAATTTACTTGAGCAACATCTCCACCGTTAATAAATTCAGCGGATTTATGATTAAATTCAAAAGGACTCCTGATCTGCAAAGGAAAGACCCTCTCCCCCCAAGAGCCATCTTTACCCCGAACATTAGCAACTAATAGCCACTCCCCGTCTAGATCTGGCAATTGGAGATCGAGTTTTATAGAACCACTGTCATCACTCTCATAACATCCTAGATTGATCTTTTTATTTTCAGTAAAGATCGCCACACTATCTCCCCACTGATCATTAGCTAAAAGTGGCTGTCTTTTAGGACCTATCAATGAAAGGGAAGCCATGCTGACGACAGGCCGTCCCTGCTTATTGACAGTTTTTAATTCACCTTGAAAATCTCGATTGCTAATCAAATCACTATCTAATTCACCCCGAACAGACAGATGTTTCAACGAATTATCGAGCCAAACTCTCTTCTCAACTTTTTTCGGACTATTAAGCAGATAAGCCTCAATATCAAAGTAATCTCCAAAAACTTCTTCTATCTTTAAATTTAACTGAGATCTGCCATCTTCGGTTCTTAGGACGAAGCGTCTGGCTCCTCCCTTGCCCTTGACTAAAAATATAACGGGCAATTCATCGTTTAAAGTGCAAATATCAACACTTAAAATATCACCGACTTTACAAATATTATCACTTAAATTTATAATTAAAGGTTCTTTAGATCTATCTACAACTTCAACTCTCAGCTTTGTTTTATCTTCTAAACAGAGTAAATAATTACCGACTTTTTTAGGTTTCCAAGTAAATTCAGCCTGTCCAACTTCTCCTACCTTTAGCTTATGGACAGAATCTATATTGCCATCTCCATCCTTGATATTGAGAGTAAACTCTTCACCGGCTAAAACTACTCCATTAAATTGATTAACCTGAAGAAAATAACGGCTCTCATCTCCCAGAGTTAAATGTTCTTCCCCGTCTAGACTGTAAAGTCTGTCATTATTGACATAAAAGAACGTCCCTACAGATTGAACAGCAGATAATCCATTTTTAACCTCAGCGTGGATACGCACAGCCTTAATTTGTTCGCTCTCTCCCTTAGCTAAAAGTGGAGGGCATATAAAAGTAGCTTTAGCCTTGCCAGAACCATCAGTTTTTATGCTGATCTTTTTCAAAAGAGAGCTAGGTGAGAAACCGCCCTTGGCCTTCATACCTCTAAATCCCTCACCATAGACACAATCTATAACGGCCTGACACTCACTAAAATTCAATTCTACATCAGTATGTGTCACTGGAGAGCCGCCCTTCTTAGAAAGAGAAATTTCTATATTGACCTTTTCTCCAGCTTTATAATAAGTTTTAGAGAGAGTGGCCTCAATATCAAAATCACTTTGCTTATGGGGACTGGCTCCTAGAGTGCAGGCAGAAATTGAACGTCTATGTTCATCACACCAAACTAATAGGTGAGGTCTCTGCGCTAAAACTGGAGGAACTTTAAGATAGCCTTCAATCTCCCCGTTGTGAGAATATTGCTTGACAGAGGCCAAAACTTTTCCCTCAAAATTGCGCAACTCGAATAAAAAAGGTGTGCGGTTCTTAACCTTATTTTGCAAAGAAGCGTAAAAGCGCAAATCTTGTCTTGCCGATACAGTAGCAGAATTACACCACATGTAACCTTTGTAATCTGAAGTATTATCTCTATTAAACCTCGATAAATGTATAAAGATATCTCCAGCAGAATCTATAATATATAGTCCAACCTTATCACTGGAATTGCGCAGATCGATCAATCCGTAAGGAAGTAACAAACTCTCCTCAGTTAAGTTGATTAATTTTTGACCGTCACTGTAATATAAATTATCTACCTTTTTACTGCAAAGCAAGAGATTAGATTCTTCTGTAACTTCTAAATCCGAGATGTTACACAGAGAGTAAGAATGATCATTTCCGCAAGAAATTTCTACTATATAGACACCTTTTGGCAGAGGAGCTAATAAAAAAGTTGAACCTTCACCAGCAGTTACCTTTATATTATCAACCTTCTTTATAAAATCAGATAATCGAGAAAGAGCAGACGATTCAAAATTGGTGTAATCTAAATTTATATTCTGCTTCATAGCAGCCAAGAGGTCGAATTTATAAAGACTCCAAGTAAGCTCTTCTCGATGGTAATTATTGAGAGTTAGGCTAAGATGTTGAGTAGAGTCCGCTCTAAATATAGGTTGCGCAAAACAGAGTCTTGCAGATCTGGAAGCTAAAGAGAGTGAACCTAATAAACAGATGATTAACAATAA
>JAFSXH010000216.1 GCA_017444165.1 bacterium
CAAGCAATCTGAGGTAGTTGTTTACGTAATCCTCCACTCCATCTTCCAGCAATGAGAAGGCCTCCTCGTAACCGACATGACGGAGTTTATTTATGTCAGCGCAGGTATGGTATTGATATTTCTCACGCAGATATGGAGGCATATCTATGTAGTGTATATTAGGAGGCAGATTCATCGCCTTAAAAACGGCTTTAGCAAGATCGTTCCAGCTCCTAGCCCGCCCTGTACCACAATTGAACAATCCACACAGTTGTGGATTATCGAAAAAGTAGAGCATAACTTTGACAACATCTTTTACGTAAACAAAATCACGCACTTGCTCTCCGTCTTGGTAATCTTCACGATACGATTTAAATAATTCTACGTATCCATGCTCTTTTATCTGTTGATAGGCCTTCCAAATTACTGAACGCATATCACCTTTGTGATCTTCATAAGGGCCATAGACGTTAAAAAATTTTAATCCAACAAAACCGCTAGTCTCATAAATTTTATCACGGATAGCCCACTTATCGAAAAGATGTTTAGACATACCGTACATATTCAAAGGCAGATAACGAAAAGTGTCACTTTCATCGTCACTGTAACCGAATCTGCCATCTCCGTAAGTAGCCGCTGAAGAGGCTAAGATCATCTGAATGTGACGATCCCAGGCAAATTGAGCTAATTTTTTGGTGTAGCGATAATTGTTCTCCATTAAAAAATTACAATCTGTCTCTGTGGTACTGCTGCAGGCTCCCATGTGAAAGATCGATTTTATCGGTCCCAATTTTTCATTTTCTAATAAATTTAAAAATGTGCGTCGATCATAATATTCTTCAAAATTTAGAGTCCTGATATTCTTCCATTTATCATCATTACCCAAATGATCGACTAAAATTAAATTATCCAGACCGCGAGCATTTAAAGCACGCACTAAATTAGTGCCGATAAAACCTAAAGCTCCAGTGACAACTATAAATTCATCCATTACCTACACTCTCCAAAGATCTACTTTCTATCTTGCTTTTTATTTACGAAGTACCTGCATAATAAAAAAAGGTTTCCAAAACTTTTCTAACAAAAGAGAGAAAAAAGATTATCGATAATTTTAGGAGTGATTATGCAGTTTATACAATCTAACGCCATCAGTTTATCGAGTAAGCCGCTGGTCGCTTCGCAGACTCAACAGACTAATCAGGAGAGTGGTGTAAGTGGCACTACAACCTCTTCTGAACTGATGGGTATGATGACTGGAGTTACCCAGAAACTAGTTAGAAGTAAAAATAAGGGTAAAACTTCCTCTACAGCTTCTAAATTGAGTGTAACTCCCAATTTTTTAAGTGCAGTCATGGGAAGCAGTATAGAGGAAGTTATGACTCCAGCCAACCAAGAAGTGCAAGAAAGTTGGATGGATGAGCTGGGAGCTAATTCCTCGATAAGTTCTCCCCAAAATGTAGAGTCACAAAAGATGCAAGAGATATTCTTCCAGGGTGAAGGCAATTACAACGATAGCAGATTAGATGTACCCACTCCTGGACTAGGTTCGGAAGAACTGAAGAGTTTTATGGAATAATCTGTTTTGAGAAGGGTACAAAAGATATATGAATGGTTATACCACTACACCCAATAATCAAAATTCTACAGATTTACTGCCCAACAATTTAATCACTCCTTCTAAAAATACCAATCAGTTGATATTGCTGTGTCTGAAAGTCTATAAAAATTTGACCGATCCCCGCGCATTGGGAATAGTTTTAGATAGTTATACCAAAGGCATATTGCAGTCTTCTTACATTTTCAAAAAACAGACCAAAGCTGAAGGTTTAGATCAGCTCCTATCCAACTCGGTGGATAATGTCATTCAATCTTTTCAAAGTTACATGGACGCTTTGGAGTATGTACGCTCTTGGTTTATATCTCCCCAATATTACCCTCTAAAAGCGGCCCCCGAAAAGATCCACTCAGCTTACTACCAATTACATCATTCGCTTATGAATTATGAATGGGATTACCTCTGTTGTGGCGATGAACCACATCCTGCTTTGAATCTGCTTAGTAAGGTCATCGTGGCCGTCAAAGATAAAGTGATGAAAGATGAGCGATTCGATTCTATTTTGAATCGCCTCTGGAGTCACTTTAGTAAAGGTTTGGATACTTTTGCACAAGATCCCGATCTAGAGAAATCACATTTAGGTCAAAATGCCATCGCCGAAATATTGGATGGCATCTCGGAGATGGATCAATATTTTGAAGATCACCAATTAGAAGCCATAGACAGAGGCTATATAATATTTAAGCAAGGTTGTTTGCACTTAATCGGTCTTTTACAAAATAGCACAGGTCAAGCATTGGCCGATTACCCCACCCCTTCACCTCAGGCCAATTGGGTTATTCACGCCGCCAGGGCCGTTTTGGAAGGAGTGGATCCTCAAATCTTGATCGATGCTCAGGCTTGGTTCGAACCTCAATTGGCCGAAAGTAACTTTCGCTTCGAACAGTACGCTAATTTAGCTCTCAACAAATCTGCTAAATTGGCAGAACAGGTGCCTATAGCTCGCGATGGTTTTGATCGTCTCAATCGCTCCCTACCTTTGTTGCGCCTCGGCATAAAAAAACATCCTCTTCTCTATCGGGCCATACAATACTTAGAAGAGGGCTCCGATCTCTTAAATCAAGCCTGGCAAGTCTTCCTCAAATTTGAAGAGAATGGCAACAGTGTCAGCTGCATGCACTGTGGTGTCCAAAATTCACTCTACGCTAAAGTGTGTATAAATTGTGGGGCTAAACTCCTCATCCCCGTTGGTTCCTACGATGAAGAACCACCCGAAGAGGAATCTATTCCCTCAATGGAGGACGATACAGACGGCTCCGAAGATTATCTCTCCCGCCTAATGACCGCTTGCGATGCGGCAAAATTTGGACGCATATCCAAAAACGAATTTATGGATATATTAATCTGGGGTTATCAGATTTACAGAGAGTCCAGCAGTACCGCCGCCACTTTGCCACAACACAGCAACGACCCCCGAGTGGCCAAGGCCGTAGAGAGCATGAACTTAGGTATGGAATCGTTCCACAACAGTCTAG
>JAFSXH010000217.1 GCA_017444165.1 bacterium
TACAACTGTTGCAAAAAGCTGTCTGTATAGATAATAGAATTGGCATATTGGGCACAGCGTCCACCTTGAAAAAACTCATACGATTTAGGATATCGATTGACAAAATCAACATGGCTTCCCATCGTATGAAGAATTATAAGATTTTTTGCCCCATACTTTACAGATTTGAATTGAGACAACAGTTCATGATCATAACCGACATCCCCACTAGATCTGCCCTTCATGTAGTCAGCAGTTTCTGCAATCATGGTAATATTGACTTCGTGGAGACCCGTACGTCCTTGTTTAGTAAACCAATAGACTGAATAGCCTAGTTTTTTAGCAATATTTACTATTGTTGCTGAATCTATAAAATTTTTTTCATTATATTGACTGGCTTCCGTTAAAGCGTGTGTTAAACATGGGATCGTCTGATTGTAACAGGCATAAGCGTTTTTAAACAGTATAAAATTTGGGTTGGATTTCATTTTGCTCAGCCAAGGCGTATCATTGTAGCGAAAACTAGGCGTGTAAGACTTCATATAGTCTCGGCTGGCACTTTCTCCGATAACTAAAATTACAGTGGAAGTTTCTGCTGCTTCACTCTGTTCTGAATCTGCAAGCTCAATATCTTTGGCAATTTTTTCATTGAAATGCTGAAAATTTGCAGCCTTCATGCGGTATTGTTGCACGGAATGGTAAAGTTTTAAAGGCAATAATTTATGTAGTAATGAGGAGAACAAAATCGTTCCGAGGATGGACAAGCAAAGGCAAATGTAGGCTTTATGGTGCTGTTTAGCATAATTTTTTGGTTCTTTTGCAAAAATGTAATCGAGATAGCCCAACATAAACGATAAGCCAACAAATAACATTACAAAAAACAAAACTGAACGCAAAGAAAAATATGTTTTCATGTATTCCATGATCTCTCGCGGCTCCGTATCCAGAAGGGCAAAAACCGAAGCCTCAGAGATATTAATACCATACATGATATAATGCACAATATTGGTGATCGGTAGCAGAATCATGATCACGTTCAAAGCAAAAAAAACACCAAATACTGTTTTGCCAAATTTACTGTTCAGAGTGGGAATTATTAATTCTCTAACATTGCCCAAGAACAAAGTCAGATACATTCCAAAAAATATTTCGTGATTACAGTTTAAAATCTGCCCTGTACGGCAAGCTATGATCGGAATCGGAAGTGCATAAAAAAGTCCAGTGATTAGCGGCATTAGCAAAATTTTACGTATAAAGGGCCTAGGTAATAAGTACTGTAAAAGAAGAGCCGCTGACGTAAATATTGCGAATTTAAAAAATATAGTCTCAGGAAATATGACATCCAGAGTCGTTAAGTATACTAACAAGACTCCAGCTAATCCAAATAGCAGAACGTCAACACAATTCAAAATACATGATAATCTTTTCTGATAATTTACAACTTTTTTACTGATGTCCAACATATTTCCATAATTTATTGGATAAATGGAAAAACAAGTAATGCGCAATTCTCCATTTTTAACTGCGAATTGCGCACTACTAATTATGAATTAGCTATTTCTTTCCCATAATCTTTGCCCAGGTGTCTTTCAGAGTTACAACTCTATTGAAGACTAAGTGTTCGGGCGTGGTGTCGGGATCGGTGTAGAAGTAACCTGTGCGTTCGAACTGGAACCACTTGCCTGCAGGAGTACCTTCCAAGCTCTTCTCCACTCTGGCTTCGGTTAAAACTTCCAGAGAGTTGGGGTTGAGTTCGTCTATAAAGTTTACACCTTCGCTAGTGGCGGGATGTTCTACGGCAAAGAGTTTATCGTAGAGTCTGACTTCGCAGGGAACCGACTCACTGGCAGATACCCAATGGAGAGTTCCTTTGATCTTGCGGCCGTCGGCGGCGTTTCCACCCTTAGAATCGGGATCGTAAGTGCAGTGGACTTCTATGATCTTGCCATTTTCATCCTTGACGACACTCTCGCACTTAATGATGTAAGCGCGGCGCAAGCGAACTTCGCGGCCAGGGCTCAAGCGGAAGAATTTTGGCGGAGGAACCTCCATAAAATCTTCTTGATCGATGTAGATCTCTTTAGTGAACTTCAAGTTACGCTCGCCCATTTTGGGGGGATCATCGGGGAAGTAGGGAGCGGGGAACTCTTCTACTTGACCTTCTGGATAATTGTCGATAACGAGCTTCAAGGGGCGCAGAACACCCATGACGCGGGGAACCTTAGGATTGAGATCATCGCGCACAGCCTGTTCGAAAGTGGAATAGGTTATCCAGTTTTCCGCTTTACTGATACCGATGCGATCACAGAAGAGGCGGATCGCTTCGGGAGTGTAACCGCGACGGCGCATACCCGCTATAGTTGGCATACGCGGATCGTCCCAACCATTGACGCGATTTTCCTTGACTAACTGTAAAAGTTTGCGTTTGCTGACGATCACATATTCGAGATTGAGGCGAGCAAATTCGATCTGACGCGGACGACATTCGACACCGACATTTTCCAAAACCCAATCGTAAAGGGGACGATTATTTTCAAACTCCAAAGTGCAGAGTGAATGGGTTATACCTTCGATAGAGTCGGAGAGACAGTGAGTAAAATCGTACATGGGATAGATACACCACTTATCTCCTGTGTGAGGATGGCTCTGATGGCGAATGCGATACAAGGTAGGATCGCGCATGACAATATTGGGAGAAGCCATATCTATCTTGGCTCGCAAAACCTTAGCACCGTCGGGGAATTCACCATTTTTCATCCGTCTAAAGAGATCTAAGTTCTCTTCGACAGAGCGATTGCGATAAGGACTCTCCTGGCCTGGTTCGGTCAAAGTTCCACGACTCTGACGGATCTCGTCGGCACTGGAATCATCAACATAGGCTTTGCCCTTCATAATTAATCGCTCGGCGTACTCGTAGAGCTTATCGAAATAATCAGAGGCACTGTAGACTTTATCGCCCCAATCGAAACCTAGCCATTTTACATCTTCTTTAATGGCATTTATATACTCAGTCTCTTCTTTGCCAGGGTTGGTGTCATCCATACGCAAGTGGCACGTGCCGTTGTAATCTTCGGCTAGGCCAAAGTCTAAGCATATGGCCTTAGCGTGGCCTACGTGGAGATAACCATTAGGTTCAGGCGGGAAGCGGGTGACAATGGTAGTATGTTTTCCGCTAGCTAGATCTTCGTCAACGATGTTGCGAATGAAATTAGTCGCGTGGGGTGAAGTTGGCTCGCTTGGAGCGTTGTTAATTTCGTTATCCATATTATTTTCCTTAAAAAGGCGGACCTCAGAAGTCGCGCTTTGGGAATTTGACAGTTTAAACTGCCAGTGCTATTTTAGCACAAATTAGATAAAATTTTTAGGAGTTCGATCTTATGGCCACTTTATCACTGTTTCAGAAATGGCGTTCTCAGAATTTTCAAGATCTGGTTGGCCAAGAGGTAGTGGTGCGCACTCTCAGCAACGCGCTAGATCGAGCTCAACCAGCTAATGCTTACCTTTTCTGCGGCCCGCGAGGCACGGGCAAAACGAGTAGCGCACGTATCTTAGCTAAAGCTCTCAATTGTGAAAAAGGTATCAGTTCTCATCCCTGCGGTGAGTGTGCCATCTGTCGCAGTATAAGCGAAGGCAACAATTTAGATGTAATGGAGATCGATGCCGCCTCACACACACAAGTGGATAAAATACGCGAATTTATCGTAGAAAAAGTCCAGTTCGCCCCTGCAATATGCCGCTATAAGATTTACATTATCGATGAGGTTCACAAGTTATCCACGGCCTCTTTTAATGCTCTTTTGAAGACTTTGGAAGAGCCGCCCGCCCATGTAGTCTTTATTTTGGCTACAACCCATCCTCAAGAACTTTTACCGACTATTATCTCTCGCTGTCAGCGATACGATTTTCGCCGTTTTACTCTAAAGCAGATAGTAGATCGAGTGAAGTACGTCTCTGAGCGGGAAAATTGTCACATAGAGGATGAGGCCGCTGAGTTAGTAGCTAAAGCCGCCGATGGTTCTCTGCGCGATGCTCTAGTAGGTTTAGAACAAGCGATAACTTTTTGTGGGGAGAGTATAGATACAGCTTCAGTGAGAGAACTTTTAGGCTTGGCAGGCTTAGAAGCTATATTGAATTTAATAAACTCTCTGATCTCTCAAGATATTTGTCGAGCTCTGAATATATTAGATGAATTAGTCCAAGATGGACGGGATCTTCGCCGTTTAACCAATGAAATTTTAGAATATCTGCGCCAAGTTATGTTAGTCAGTGTAAAAGCGGCTGACAGCGAAACTTTTGGAGTGAGTGATAATTATTTTCAACAATTAGAAGATGTCGCTCAGAAGATAAAATTGAATAATATTATGGATTGGATCGGAGTCTTTTCAGATCTGCAAAGAACCTTGCGTGACAGTAGCAATGCGCGTCTAAATTGGGAGATGGCTCTAATAAAATTAACTCTCCCGCAGGTAAAAACTGATACTTCCAGTTTAGAGAGCAGAATTTCCCAACTGGAAGCTGAACTATTGAAGTTAAAATCTGTACGCAATGTAGCTCCTGCATTATCTCCTGTTGCTAGTGTAACTGTGACCGCTCCTCCATTACCCCCTGTTGCTAGTGTAACTGTGACTGCTCCTCCATCTCCCGCTGTAAAAAAAGCTGAACCTCAACCTGTCAAAGCTCCTGCTCCAGTCGTTGAAGATCTCGGCTGGGATGATCCACCAGAGAAAAAAGCGGTCGCTTCCAAGCCATCTAGCTTTGATACCCCCATAATAAAGGCCGGTAAAGAGAGTATAAAACAAGAAGATCTCGGCTGGGGTACGGAATCGAGTTTTACGCCAATTGTCAGAGAAGAGTCTCCTAAAAAGAAGAAAAACTCCCCCGCCCAAATTTGGCAATTTATTCTAAATTGTCTGAAGGGCAAAGATCCAGATCTCTACAGCTGTGTAGAGTCGGCCAAATGTCTCTCCTCAGTGCGTTCAGTAATAACTATAAGATTTTCAGCTGCAGATCGTGAAAATTATTCTAAGGCCATTTCTCAAAAAGATCGTTTAGTAGAACTGGGCAGAGAATTTATGCATGTAAATAAGTTGGATTTCCAATTGACGATTGAAGAGACACAAAAGAGAGAGATAGATCCAGAAGATAGATTCAAACACACAGTTGAACTGCTCTGTAACACCTTTGAGGGCAAGAAAGTGGCTGAATATGACAATTGATGATGAAATTGATAAACGCCTAATAGAAGTACCTTATAAAAGGTTGAGTCCAGAAGCACTCCAGGGAATTTTAGAGGAGTACTCCACTCGCGGTGGCTATGAAAGTGAGATACCTTTACATGATCGCCTAGCCGTATTGCACCAAAAATTGGAAAAGGGACTAATAAAGATAGTTTTCGATCCTGTAGAAGAGAGCATTAACGTTATTCCAGCAACAACTAAAACAAACATTTAACCGTGCAAGTCAGTAAAAAAGTTGACGCTCCAGAAACTGCCTAAGCGAAATACAACGAGAATGAAGACTTGGCCCAAACTGCAGAAACACGTAAATTGAATAGAAGTTGTGACTTTTTAGTGAGCCGATATTTTTACTCACTCCCCACTCCTCACTCCAAACTCCTCACTCCAAACTCCTCACTCCAAACTCCTCACTCCAAACTCCTCACACGAAATACAACAATAATGCAGACCTGGCCCAAACTGCAGAAACATTGACTTTGAATAGCAGTTGTGACTTTTTAGTGAGCCGACCTCTCGGAGCGAAGCGTAGAGCGGGAGGATCAACAAAAAGGTCACAACTGCCACACATAAACACAACATCTCAGGCTTACAACGTACAAACTTCAGGCACAACACAACGTAAAAACGAA
>JAFSXH010000218.1 GCA_017444165.1 bacterium
CAAGAGGCGAACCTTGCGAGCTGTATTTTTCATGATAGTGTTTTGCAGAGTTACCTGTCCATCGCCAGCTATGGCTACCTTAGAACCGCGCCGCACACAGACAATAGTAGTAGCCTTCATCATGATCTCATCTTGTCTCCTTAGGCTTTAGGAGTCTCTTGAGGTTTTTCGGGTTCTTTAGCTACGATCTTGTCAACAACGGTACGACCGATATCAAAGCCTTTCTTAGCTCCTCTAATGGCTCCAGGGGCGGCTCCCTTGAGAGCTGCTCCCAAACCTTCAGCACCACCTACAGCGGCTCCACCAGCTACAGAACCCAAGATAGGACCAGCAATGACCGCTCCCACAACTCCGATTGGGCCTGCTACTGAACCCGCTAAAGCGATTGCTCCTACCAAACCAGCACAAGCACCAATGCTCTGACCTATTATATGGGCATCTTTGCTGACCTCTCCGTGCTGGGCTGCACCTTTGAGTGCCCCCGTCACCGCTCCAGCTACGGTGCCTACAGCCGCTGTAGCTACGCCAGCTATGTTTCTGGCAATACGCACACCTAAACTGGGCTTTATCTCCGCAGGTTCTTCCTCTTTGGGACTGGCCACAAAGCTCTCAGAAGGCTCGGTGCAGTTCTCCTTCTGAGGAAGATCAACTTTAGCTTCGTTGGAGGAGACGTAATTTTGGTTCTGCACGGGATTGAATGAATTTAGCGAATTTATAGACATGAAAAACTCCTTCTCTGATCTTTTGGAGTATTCAAACAAAATTAACTTTATGAGTCAACAGTTACGGATATATTTTTTGTTAATTTTTGTGAATTTCCAAAAAATCGAAGATCTTTTGCCAAGCCTCTTCGGTCTCTCTCTTTTCCTCGATGGTGACATTTTTAGACAAATAGGGAGCATAGACCAAAAAACCGTGCAAACAGTTGGGATAAATGTATAGATAACTCTCTTTGTTCTGCCTATCCAAGGCCTTTTTCAGAGTTTGGGCCTGTTGGGGTGGAGTTATTGTGTCGAGTTGTCCATTTAGGATTAGAACTGGAGCGTTAATGTTGGCAACGGCACTGAGTCCGTGGCGAATGCTGAACGATTCGGGGCGTGCCTGGGGGCCATCTCCGTATGTGCGTCTAGTTATAGGATCTTTTCCTAGCTGTTTGGTCTCCTTCAGATGATCCCACCATTGATAAATATCGGCCACTCCATAGGCAAAGATTAAACCCTTTATCTGTCCAGGCTGAGTGCGGGCTGAAGCCAACAGACTTATCAAAGCTCCATGAGAAGCACCCATCAAATAAATTCTGTCTTTATCTACATAAGGTTCTTTGCTCAAAATATTGAGAGCATTGAGAACATCATTGACTTCGCCCTTAGCTATCTCGATTACACCTTCTGATCCATCTTCACCTCGATATGAAGGGGCAAAGACAGCATAACCTCGTTTAGCTAGGCGGATGCAAGAAAGTTCATGCTCTTTGCTAACTCCCGATATGCCATCGTGGTTAAAGATTACCAAAGGCAAAGGGCGTTTGTGGGTTGGCAAGTAGAGATAACCCTTCACCGATAATTTGCCAGATGGATATATCCACTCTTGGATCTTCACATTTTGTTGACTTTTAAGCTCTTTAATATGGATTTGTGGTTCAGAATAAGTTGAGAGTGAGACTAAAAACATAAAAAGACAGACGAGAAAAACATTTTTAATTTTTAACATGGAGGGCAGTTTACAACTTTTTTCAGCAGTTTACAACTTTTTGCCAAAACATATGTGAAAATTTGCGTATTTTTATATCTTGTGTGTTGTGGCTGAAGTTATGTCCTTTTGGGTGCGCCTCCCGCTCTGCGAGAGGTCGGCTTACCTCAAAAGGCCAAACTTCGTCTATGACTGCGCGTTTTTGTTGTAAGTATGATATGTTGCGTTCATGTGAGGCAGTTTTACTTAACAATTCGTAATGCTTATTCGTAATGCTTAATTACGAATTACGCATTATGAATTACGAATTAAAAATGTAGGCTCCCCAAAAAAGTCTAAACTGCTGTTCTAATTCAGCCATTCCACAAGTCGTAAAACACTGAACTATAATGATTGCGGCAAAAAATTGTAAATTGCTGTTAAAGGGATAAAATTTGAGGGAATGAATAGGAAATGCAATTGAGAGTAATATTTCTGGAGGATATTTTTATGTTTATTGGTCTGTGGTCGATGCTTCCTAAGGTGAGGTTTATCTGCCCCGTTTGGGCATCGCTCCTTTTGCTCGCTTACCTGATCTACATGTCGGTGACAGTCAGTGGTTCACACAAGTGGTCTTATCGCATACTTAATTGTGCAGGTGAAGCTCTGGTTTTATTATTGACTGGCCTATTCGTTGTGCCTAACGTTGGATTTAAGACTTTTCCGCCATTAGATTTTGTTCCTCAATTGTATTTACCCACAATTGCTTTGCTGTGGTTGGTTTTTGGTTCTATTTTAGGTTTTGTCTGTTGGGTATTTAAGCACACTTTCTTCCCCAGTGCCGAAGTTGTTTATGTAAAGCAGAAAGAAGAGCCTGCCCCTCAAAATATCAATGTCACTATTAAGCAGGTTATCAGTCGCAGTGATGATGAACTTGCTCAGAAAGACAAAGATAAAAAGAAAAAATCTCCGTCCTCTTTGGATAAAGACAAAGATGACGATGAGGACGAAGATG
>JAFSXH010000219.1 GCA_017444165.1 bacterium
ACTAAAACCCGTACAACCGATTAGGGGTTTCAATTTCATGGCCACTTCTGGCTCACTGAAACGACCATCTTTTAAGGATGAATAATAGATACTCTGTCCATCTTTACTGAGAGAAGCCACGTACAAATTGCCATCCTGATCTTGACAGGATTCTAAACAAGCACCTAGAGGGGCTTCACCTTTAGCAGGGGCCTTGGCTTCTACTGCTTGCCATTGTCCATCTTGCCAACGTCTCACCTGACGGCGCGTATTTTCGCCTTTGCGCAGACGGGGGAGGTCGTAAACTAACATGGCGTTGCGTCCATTGTTGTCACACAAGGAGAAGTTCAGGCCCAAACGCCCTTTATCTATCTTGACAGGTTCAGTATTTGTACCTATGAGCGGTTTAATGTAGGAACTTTCTAAGCCGCTACCGTCGTTCCAAACGCTGACAAAACCACCCTTCTCTTCTCCAGCCAGCTCAATGCGCTCACAACCTGTGGCGTGACGGCCCAAATTACAAGCTCTCGGCCTATCTCCCTTGAAAGCAGGATCAAAGAGAGCCGCTTTTACCATATTGTTCTCGGCTATCCAACCGAAACAAAATGCTGGTTTGCGTCCGCCTACACCCGCTATTTCTACATCACTGCCCTGGCTAGAATCGGCTACATAACTGTCGCAGACGGCTGGTTTACTGAAGCTCCAACCTTTGTCAGTAGAATAGGTATACATTATTTCAAAGGCTGTAGGCCCTTGCTCTACAATATTGTGCTGAAAGATTACTCCGACTGAGTACTTAGCTTTGCAAGCGGCTACTTTGCGCACACCAGCAAAGTTTCCACCGAAGAAGGGAGCCTTGATCTCTGTCCAGTCCTTTTCGCCTTCGAAGACAGAAAAGCTAAATTCAGGCTGTTTTATTACACTTTTATTGCTAGACCAACCGAAGAAAGATTGCAGACGATTAAAAGAGAGCAGACAAGGATCGACGACTAAACCGCCTCTAGTATCAGGGACTTCAGTTTGTTCCCAGATAGCTTCAGCCGCTTCAACAGGTAGGAGAGAGTCGCTTACTATGCAGTAACAAGACATGCCTACTAATGCACAGGCTAAAGTTGATAAAAAAGTTTTTTTGAAAAAATTTTTTTGAAGATTCACAAATATTGAAGCCTCCTCAGATATTTTTTAATTTTCACAATGCGTAATTCCTAATTTAGATGGATTAATTATCTCCATTTAGATAATTACGCATTATGAATTTTCTAAGTACGCACTCTAATTAGGCAACTTGCAACACAAAGTTATGTACATGTTGTGAAAAAAATTTGTAAACTACTAATTCTAAATTTAAGCTGAATATCTTACTAACAGTTTCTGTAAAAAGCAAAAACACTGATCAAACTTTACGCCTAATCAGTGTTTATACAGTAAAACTAAATCTTTGGACCAGTAAGTATCCACCTAGGTCTCTTTAGTTTTTTCTGTCAACAGTTAATAGTTGTTTACGGAAATATATCTTCGTCATCCGATTCTTCAGATTCTTCAGATTCTTCAGATTCTTCAGACTCTATGATGGACTCTCCACTCTCATCTTCGAAAGACTCCTCGGTCTCGGTCTCCTCAGTCTCGGTTTCCTCGGTCTCGGTCTCCTCAGTCTCGGTCTCCTCAGTCTCGGTCTCCTCGGTCTCGGTCTCCTCAGTCTCGGTTTCCTCGGTCTCGGTTTCCTCGGTCTCGGTTTCCTCGGTCTCGGTCTCCTCAGTCTCAGTCTCCTCGGTCTCGGTCTCCTCGGTCTCGGTCTCCTCGGTCTCGGTCTCCTCGGATTCAACGGACTCCTCGGATTCAACGGACTCCTCGGATTCAACGGACTCCTCGGATTCATCAGACTCGATTATAACGCCAGGGTGATAGTTATGAGCTTCACCACCGCAACCTACTGTGAAGAAAGACAAACCTAGAACAGAACTCGCAACTAGGGCAGTTATAGCAAAAGATCTTATATTCATAATACTTCCTTTCACATCATGTAAATGCTTAAAGCACCGTGATAGTTTTTTCTTAAAAAGAACGATAAGGTATGTTTACTGCTTAGTAAATATCCTTCTTTAAAAGCAAAAAAGAGATGAACTCAGCGACAAGATCATCTCTTTTTTTATACTAATAACCGTAATCTATTGGACTACCATCACCCAACCAACCACTCTTATCTACCTTTTTATCCTCGCTCTTTACAGGCAGACCGCCAGGTAAGCCTGGGAATATACGCGGACGCTGAGAAGTGGTCGGAGCTAAACCTAAGTAATCACTGGCTGTATCTTCTGTCTGAATTTGGAAGAACGAGTCGTTCTCGGCATCTTCTAATTCTTGAGGAGTCATCTTAGCGGCCATGTTCTCCATCGTCGCTTTAATTGTGGGAACGGCTAAACTTAAGGGATCTAAAGTTATAAATTTATTGTACAACTTGTAGGCTTGAACATTGTTGCCTAACTTGCTCTCTAACATACCCAAGCCACAGACGGCAACAGAGTTCATAGCATCGTATTTTATAGCTTCATTATAGGCGTGTTTGGCTTTGTCAAAACGGCGCAACAAGAAGCTGACATCACCCAAAAGACTCCAAAGGACAGAGGAAGCTGGAGCACAACCAGTCTGCATCTCAGCCGAATCACAGATCTCCTCAGCTAAGGCTATAGCCTCCTTTGATCTCTTTTGTAAGATGAGTAACTTCACTTTGCGGAACATACAGTGGATAGAATCTGGATATAATTCGCAGATCTCATCCATAGATTGCATAGCCTTATCAAATTCTTTGAGTTTCATATAGGCCGTAGCCAAGGCGACAGAAAGATTAGTGTGTACCTCTTCTGTGGCGTAATTACAGGCTAAACCGTTTTGAGCCGCCTCAATGGCCTTCTCCCAATTAGCGTGGCGCACCCAATACTCAGCTAAACCTAAATGACATTTAGCATCACGTGGTGATTTGGAAACTGAACGCAGATAAGTCTCCTCGGCTTCTTCTTGACGCCCAGTAGCTTCTAGAATGGGAGCTATGAATTGAGCATTGTTCTCTTCATCGCGCAGGTAAATATTCAAAGATTCATCATACATGCCCAACTTGAAATACAGACCAGCTAAAGCCTTTTCAATAGCACGACGAACTGCCTTCTTTTCATTGGGATCATCGATAATATCCTGATAGTACCCAATGGCATCTTGAGCTGCTCCGCAACGCACATAGAGATTACCTAAATTCCACAAAGCCTGGGTGTTGCGCGAGTCGGCAATCAGCGCATCTTTGAGAGTCCTAATGGCATCGTCGAAATAACCAGCTTGGATCTGCTGTGTAGCCAACATATTCCATACGCGATTGTCAGTGCGATCTTTTTGTAACTCTTCTTTGAGTTCTTCTATAAAACTTTCACTGAGTTTGTGCCACTGCTTTTGTAAGCCTAAGTGAGCATAAACACGCAAAAGCTCCATCTTCCAGATCTTGGCATTTTTATGATTGGGATTAGTGCGTATAGCCTGTTCATAAGCCCCGCGCGACTCTTTAAAGCTCTTAGTCCTGTAAGCTAGTCTAGCAGCAGTTTCCAAGAGATCGGGGTTGCTCTCGTGATTTATGAGGGCTTTAGCAACTAAACGCAAGCCCATTTGCTGGAGAGCAGAACGCTGTTCGGGCTTTAATCCTTTACCCAACATCTCTTCGAAGAACGAACCACTCAAAGGAGATTCCTCTTGCGCACGCATTTCTATGAGCTTAGAATAATATCTCTCTGCCACTTCCAGATCATACGCCCTGGAGGCTGTCAAAGCTAAACGCCTGACTGAGTCCACATCGTCAGGTTGGCGATCTACACACCACTGGCGCAGAGGTTGAGCCTTTTTGTACAATCCTCTACCCTCTAAAGTGTCAGCCAGTTTAGTAGCAAAGAACACACTAGGACAAGCCTGCATAGCCTCTTCCAGAGCTGTTTGGATAGCAAGCACATCCTCTTGTTTGCGCAAAATTTGTAATTTACGCTTATGTAATTCTGGATTCTGTGGATCTTGAGCCAATTGATTATTGACATCTTCTAAAGCCTCTTCAAAAGGCTCGTTAATGTCTCCCATCAAGGGTTTACCTAACTTGCTCTCCTTGCTGGGAATCTTACTAGCAGAAGACTGTTTTTTCACTAGACCCTTACCCTGATCCGCACCAGGGGCTTTAGGAGTCATAGAAGGCTTTGATTGTTTACTAGAACCGAATTTTGGCGTCATACTCTCTTCTCCTCACAGATGGGAGCTTCATCCACCTGGGGCAATATACGTGTCGCACGCCTTTCTAGGGAGTATTTTTAATATCCTACTAAAGGAAGGAGGGGGAAAGTTAATTTTGTTACAATTGAGAACCCAAAATAAATGGAAGTTTTGTCAATTATATGATAGGAAAGATAATTGCCAATCGCTACGAGGTCATATCCAAGTTAGGCAGTGGCGGGATGGCCGTAGTTTATAGAGCTAAAGATCGCAATTTAGGTCGTGATGTTGCCTTAAAGGTTCTCAAGGAATCTGTGGCTGAAGATCCTGAATTTCGGGAGCGTTTTCGCCGTGAGGCTAGAGCTAGTGCTATATTGACACATCGCAATATCGTACAGGTTTACGATTATTTCGAGGATAACGATGGTATTTTTATTGTTATGGAATTGGTCGATGGCCACGATCTCAGTTCTCTGCTACGCCATGTAGGTTCGCTGAATGAGGATGAGGCTGTAGACATTATCTCTCAAGTGTTGAACGCTTTGGAATTTTCGCACAGTCGAGGGATAGTTCACAGGGATATTTCTGCTCGCAATGTTTTGATCGCCCAAGATGGTACTGTGAAAGTAACAGATTTTGGCATTGCCAGAGTAGTGGGGGAGAGATCGCTTACTAAAAGCGGTGAACTTATAGGATCTGTCCAGTATATTTCCCCAGAACAGGCTAGCGGTGGTGAAGTTACCTCTAAGTCGGATCTCTACTCGGTTGGAGTTCTGTTGTATGAGATTCTTACGGGCAGGTTACCTTTTAACTCTGATCATGCCGTGAAATTGGCTCTAATGCACGTTCAAGCTCCTGTTCCTAAACCTTCTCAAGTCAATTCGAAGATCTCTGCTAAGATGGATAGAGTCGTCCTCAAAGCTATGAGCAAGCGGCCAGAGGATCGTTACTACAATGCTCAAGAGATGCGTTCTGATCTGCTCGGGCAGACACAGACTCAGTTTTCACCCCCAATTTCAATGCCAATTCCGACTTCAGAGGTGAGTGCGGGTAAATTTGAGCAGATTGAAAGGACTGTCAGGAGGATGGAAGCCCTGCAGATGCCTACAGATGATCTACCCGCTGATGATGTGGATTCAGTAGATACAATAGACTTTAGCCAGGCTAATTACGAACAAGAGGAGATGGAAGATTATGACCCATACGAACCAGAAGAGATAGAGATGATTGAGGAAGAAGCCGATGATTATAGTGTTCTAAATAAAGGACTAAGCATAGCAATATCTGTGGTTTTAGTCGTACTTTTAGCTTTTGTCGGTGGGGTAGCTTACCTCAAATATAAAGATTCTGAGAATATTGTTGTTCCCAATATTATAGGACAAAAATTGGCTGTGGCTAGGGAAGTTTTAGAGTCTCGTCATCTGTCTTTAGAGATCAGATCACGGAAATATTCTGCTACAGATACCCCTGGTATGATTGTCAGTCAGGATCCTATTGAAGGTTCTCAAGTCGTTTCTGGAGACAAGGTTTTTGTTGTGGTCAGTGTCGGCAGAAATAAAGTTATGGTTCCTAATTTACTCAATATGGATGAGAGTGTTGCCCGTGAACAGTTGAGGAGTATGGAACTAGAGTGTGTTATCGCTTATTTGTCTGATCCTGACGCTAAATTTGGAGTAGTTCTCAAACAGGAACCAGATCCTAACAGTGAGATAAATTCTGGCGGTGAGGTTAAGATTTATATAAACGATAATTTGGGTGAAGTAGTTGTTCCTAATATTCTCGATCTCAATCTTGATAAAGCAACCCAGATTTTAAAAGATTTAGGTCTCGATCTGCAGATCCGAGAAAAACGTCCCGATGCCGAAGCTAAAGAGGGAACAATTATAGCTCAAGAACCAGCTAGGGGTGATAAGATCAAGAAGAATGGCATAGTTTATGTTACTGTTGCAGAAGCCATGGCTAAGAAGACCGCTCCTTCTCTTGTGGGGTTATCTATCGAAGAGGCCCAAAAGAAAGCTAATTCTTTGGGGTTGAAATTGAGCGTAAGTGGTGACTTGAGTAAAGAATCTAAGGTTAAAGAGCAGAGTGTCGCTCCTGGTGAGATTATCTCCGACGAAAAATTAGCTGTAGTGTGCGAAAGGCCAGAGATTCATGAGCCTGAATCATCTGAATCTGAATTACCTCAACCGAGCGTTGAAACTAAAAATGTTCCCAATATTTGTGGATTAAAGTACGATGTGGCTGTAGAAGAACTTCATGCTAGAGGTCTAAAAGTTGGTAAAATAGAGACTGTACCAGGTAATGAGGGCTCGACGGTGGTAGAACAGACTCCTGTAGCTGGTGAGGTCGTTGAAGCTGGAACTAGGGTAAATTTAGTTATTACTCAGACTGTTTCTACACCTTCTCCCGCACCAGTGCCTAGTAGCACTCCTACAACGGAAAAGAAGGAAGATGGAGCAACTCCTGAACCTACAGAAATAGAGATACCAGGAGACATTTTGCCCTAAAGATTGCAAATTTTCTCCGTACCGTATATACTTTTCCCTCATGGCACAAACGAGAGAGGATTGATTATGGCTATAGATGGGGATTTTATTCCCGCCCCTAAAAAGAAGAATAGAGATAGTTCCAGCTCCTCTGAAGCCGTCTCTGCTGTCAAGGACAAGGATACTAATAATAAGAGTACTGCCAATGTTCTTGAGGTAAAATCTGCTCCTCCTAAGGAAGAACCTGTCAACAAAGTTGAGCCTAAAGTCGCTCCATCAGCAGAAGAAGTTCAATCGACAATTGCCAGAGGCGAAGAGACACAACCCGCTCCTGCCTGGCATGGCTTTCTCTATTATACCTGGTGGCTCGTCAAGTTTGCAGTGACGACTCTGGTTTTAGTTACTTCGATCTCATTCGGAACGATTTTAGGCATAACTATTTATAGAACCTATTTTGCTATTCCTGAAGAGGTAGAAGTACCAGCCATTCAAGGTAAGAATTTTTTGGAAGCTAACGAAATTTTGAAAAAAGCTGGTTTAAGGTTGCGTATCGAGGAAGGAAAACATACGGGTAAATTTCCTAATCGAGTGATCATTTCTCAAGAACCTGCTCCAGGGAAATCTGTGCGCAAAGAACGCGAAATTTTAGCCGTGGTTAGTTTGGGACCAGAACGTTATAAGGTTCCCGTTTTGAAGGGACATAATCTACGTGAAGTCAAAAAAATGCTCAATAACAATAAGTTGATATTGGGCAAAGTTACTTATGTGCAAAAGGATAGCAATAGGCCTGAAGAGGTTATAGATCAAAAACCAGTTGCTGGAAGTTTCGTAACTAAGGGTGATAAGGTAGATATAACCATAAATAAAGGTTTTGGTATGGCTAAAGTAGTTGTTCCAGACTGTAGAGAGAGACCCTTGGCTAAAGCTTTACCCCTTTTAGAAAAGGTCAATTTAAATGTCGGAAAAGTTACCTGGTCCGTCTCCGAAAACAATGTTGCGGGCAGAGTACTCTCTCAAAGTCCTCCTAGCGGCAGTGACGTTATGAGTGATACAGATGTGGAGTTAGAAGTCTCCTTGGGTAGTTCAGGCAAACATATCATACGCAAGCGCAAGATGGAGATCTTCCTGCCTGCTGGCAGTGAACCACAAGATCTTCAAGTCATCCTCTCCAACGACCAAGGACAAGAAGAGATCTATCGTGCTTCTCACGTTATGGGTGATTCTGTAAAATTGTGGGTGACTGGTTTACCTAATAGCACTATAGAAGTTTATGTAAATAGCAAACTGTTTATGAGGGATAATCTCTAAAATGAATAAAGTTCTCGTTTCCGCTTCTGTCTTGTCGGCTGATTTTCTTCACTTGGCCGAAGATGTCAATAAAGTTATCACTGCTGGTACAGATCAGCTCCATTTAGATGTTATGGATGGCCATTTTGTACCCAATTTGAGTTTTGGGGTTCCCGTTATTGGAGCCTTAGCTAAGATGGGACTCTCCACTCCACTCGATGCTCATTTTATGGTCAACAATCCTATGGATTATTTAGACCTGTGCGTCAAATCAAAAGTGGATATTATGACGATCCATGCTGAAGTCTGTCCCCATCTGCATCGCTGTTTAGGGGCTATTCGTCAGGCTGGTCTAAAAGCTGGAGTGGCCTTTAATCCTGGCACTTCGGTGGAGACTTTGGCTTACGTAAAAGATTTAGTCGATTTTGTGTTGATAATGAGTGTAAATCCAGGTTTTTCTGGGCAAAAGTTCATAAATTCTGCCTTAGATAAGATCGCTTTAGTGCGCAAGATGTTGGGCTCAGAGGTTCGTATTGGTGTAGATGGTGGAGTTACACCTCAGACGGCTCCCTTGTGCGTACAGGCAGGGGCAGATGTGTTAATTGCGGCTACAGCTATATTTGGCAAGGATGACTACTCCGAAGCGATCAGAGCAATTAGGGGTTAAGCACAAGGTACAGTATTAGACGAAGTTTGACTAACATAACTTCAGGCATAATGTACGAGTTGTTGTTGAGATCGAGGAAATTGATGAACGATAAGATTGGCAAATTTTTAAGAGCGGGAGTTTTGGCTGGAGCTATTTTTTGTTCTGGCTGTTCCCTCTTTGGTTATGTAGCCGCTGATCTTACAATTTCGATCACTAACGACAATAATGTGCTCATGTCTGTTGAGGGTAAGACAAACTTGCCTGATGATACTCCTGTGAGAATCTATCTCAAGGAACAGGATAAGGTCATTTCTAATGGAGATGCCGTTGTAGAAAAGGGTAGCTTTGTCGATACTATCGATCTCAGTTATGCTCCAGGCAACACTGCCTTGACTTTAGAAGTTATAGTCGATCCTACTGAGGCTCCTGATAATGTCCAACGGATCATTGGAGAACACGGTGAGTTCATGATCAGTGATCAATTGGAGGAATTAGGCAACACCAATTGTCTAGTGGAACGTTTGAGGATAGTTTTGCCGATGAGCAAGCGCAAAGTGGCGATTCGGCGTATTCAATCTGGAGATTACGGTTTGGGCTTGGTAAGTTTAGAGAATATTATCGAGTCTGATCCCAATGATGAGGAAGCCAAAGCGTGGATGGCTGTCGCCTTGCTGAATAAAGATGCCAGTGAAAATACTGTAGGTTCTCGCGCTTATAATCTTCTCAGCTCGATAAAAATAAATAATTTACATGAACCCCTGCGAGGGATGTGCATACACTGGAAAGAGCGTTGGGATCGCGAAGAGTCGATAGCTCGCAAAGAGAGAGAGCGCAAAGATGCTATTGCCAAAAATAAAGCTAAACTCAATGCCACTAGATACTTAATTAAACCTGGTGAATATCTAGGTGGTGTTTTTATCGGGGCGGAGGCTAAAGAGGTTTATAGTCTGGCTGTACCAAAAAATTATCCTTCTCCCGATGCTACAGGTATTATAAAGTATAAGATGCCTGATCGTCCCATAACTGTTTATTTTGATAATTCCACTTCACGAGTTATAGAGATCTATACTGAAGACGCAACTTTTAGTCTTGTGGGCAATATCGGAGTTGGGAGTACAGTCTCTAGTGTAAAGAAACATTTTCCCGATGGTCGTTTGCGCATGGATGAGGATGAGTACCAACCTGACGGTATGATCTTGGCTTTTGGAAATTATTCTTGTCCTGAAGGGATCATATTTAAGATTAAGCGACTGTGTACTAACGATGGCTTGATTGTTAAGAATGCAGTTGTAGGTATGTCAGTAGTAGCTCCTTTTGCCCTTCCTGAGGAAGAGATTGAAGAGACTATAGAGGAGAACGAAGGGTCGATTTTGGGAAATACCGATTATCCTCAAGCACAGACTAAAGGCAAATAGATTGTGCCTGTGAGTTTTTGTAGCTATTTGTGTACTGTTTATTTTGGGAGGTATTAAATGGAAAGTTTTGTCGCTTCTAGAGCTCAGTATAAGTATGCCTATTCTATGCGCGATTTTACCAGTGTTGTAATTCCTGAAGGTGTAACTAGTATCGGTTATATGGCTTTTGAAGAGTGTCACAATTTGGAAAGTATCGTAATACCTGACAGTGTGACTAGTATAGAATATTCAGCCTTCGAAAGATGTGGTAGCTTAAAAAATATTATTATTCCCAGTAGTGTGAGAGAGATAGGGATGGGGGCTTTCATCTTTTGTAGCAGTTTAGAAGAGATTGTACTTCCCGAAGGTTTAAGCGATATTAAAACCGCCACGTTTAGGGAATGTGTAAAATTGGAAAAAGTTGTGCTTCCCCAAAGTTTGCAGACCATCGGACCTAGTGCTTTTTGGAACTGCTCTAAGTTGCGGGATATAAACATACCCAATGGAGTTACTACAATAAGTAGCAGTGCTTTTCATGGTTGTTGTACTCTTAGCAAAATTGTAATTCCCAGCGGCGTTTCTATTATAGAAGAAGATACCTTTAGAAAGTGCAGTGGTTTGAAAGATGTTGTTATCAATGAAGGTGTAGAAGAGATAGGTAACTTGGCTTTTGCTGAGTGTACTAGTTTGAAGAGTATAACAATTCCTGACAGTGTGAAAAAGATCAGTGCAAGTGCTTTCCAGGGTTGTTGCGATCTTTTAATAAATCGCGGAGGCTTAATTGAGCGATTTGGCGATACAAATTGAGCTACCAAAAATTTGAACTTTCTAAAGGATGTATTTAATCTAGATAGAAAACGGGCGGCGCGTTGTTGTGACGCCTCGCTTGTCATCCCGCTAGGGCGAGAGGCGAAAATTTACCGATGGATCGCCGCTTAAAATCGGTAATCCCCCATAAATACAGGAGATATTAAGAAGATGGCATACAGGCCTTGTAGGTTCCGCAGTTCGGTTTTGGGTATATTTCAGTGTGAGAAGCACATGTTCCAGCATTCCAGCCCCGAGATCTACAGCGAACTATACGATTTTTGCTATGATAAGGTTCCTGATCGCTTCTGCGGCTATGTTGATTTTGGTTTTAGTTTAGATGGTGAAGCTCCTAGAATTTTCATCAACTGCACCCACCCATATCAGTCGCGTCCTCTGGAAAGTTTCCGTGAGTGCTTAGAAGATTGTGACTATCATGACAAAGAGGGTGAATCTCTCGGCTAGCTGTTTTGCAAGAGTTGGTGCCTTGACAGTCACCATACCCAGTGTGGAAGCGACTTGAGGTATCGTTCTCAAGCGCTTTTTTTTACTATACGGACAGAGTAATGACTTGGCATGAGTTTGCATTATGACGTTAAGGTTTCCGATGAGGAATTAAAGAGTCGAGCAAGTGCTGAATGTGTGGTGAGGCGCGAGTCTAAAGGTTGTCTAGTTTACAACAGGAAGGGCAACTGTTATATTCCTTTTGATGATTTGGGATTAGAAATATTCTTAACTTGTAACAGTTGTAGTCCAGACAGGCCTGTTGACTTTGAAAGTATATATGAAAAGCGTTTTCGAACTGTTGACAAGAGTGCTTTCTGGCAGTTTATTTATCTTTGTAAATCTGTAGGCCTCATGAATGAGGACGGACACTTTAACGGCTACATCCTCGATAATAAAATTATCAAAGATGTGAAACATTTTTGCGCTCCTAGCAGTGTCACCCTACAACTCACTAGGTATTGCAATTTTAGATGTCCGCATTGTTGGGCTAGTGCTGGCAGACCTAGAGAGAATGAGTTGACGGATATAGAGCTAAAGAACTTGTTTACGCAAATGTCCGATATGGGTGTTTTTATCCTTGATATAGGCAGTGGTGGGGAAGCCATGGGTCGTGATGACTTTTTGGACATTTTGAAGATGGCTAAGGATACTTACGGTTTTACAGTCAATGTCCACACTAATGCTTGTAATGTCACCAAATTCTCCGCTGCTAAGATGGCAAATTATGTAGATTCGTTCATTGTTTACATAGATGCGGGAACGCAAAAAGTGTATGACAGTGTGCATGGTTGTGATCAATTCCGTAAAGCTTTCAGGTGTATAGATAATTTATTTAACGAGTGTAAGAGATCTAAGATATATTTTCATGCCTCCATAACGAAAGATAATTTTGGTGACATTCCTAATATAATTAAAAAGACTGAAGATAATAATGCTGACGGTCTCATCTTCGATGTGGCTTTACCTGTAGGCAGAGCATTGCAAAACTTAGATAAGATCCTCTCTAGAGATGATGTCCTCGGTTGTATAAAGAGCATTAACGATAGTATTGAAAATCACAAAAAATTAAAGATAACTTTAACTCCAACCGTACCTTCTCCGCGTCGAAATCGCTCTTTTGAAGGATTTGGCTGTGACTGTGCTAACCAATCTTGTTACATAACTTCAGAAGGTTTAGTTTATCCTGCCGATATTTTGAGCGTATACTCTGGTTTTAAGTATTATGGCAATCTGCGTACTAAATCTCTCTTCGATATTTGGAATGGTGATTTGCAGGAGTGGCGTTCTTCTATATCGGCCGATCTAGAGTGTAAGAGATGTCCCCATTATGCTTATTGTCGTGGTGGTTGCAGAGCTAGAACTTATGTTTTAACTGGAGATCAGCGCAAAAAAGATCCCTACTGTTTCCTCAATACTAAGAAATAAGGGTAGGTGAATCCATTGTCTACAGTACTGAGTTTTATACAGACTTACTTTGTTAGTTTTATGTGGCTCTTATTCGTAGTGGGAGCTGCGGGCACAGTGCTGTACTTTTATTTTGGCAAAAAGAATAAAAAAATATGGTACTCTCTAGCTTCTAGCCTTTGCATAGGTTCACTATTTATAGTTGTAGGCACTGGAGGTATAGATAGTCCTTATTTTTTGACGATATATTTAGCCACTATTCTTTGCAGTTTGCGCAGTACTTATTGGTTTAGTGTAGCTTTTTGTGCCATATCTTTTTCTTCCATATATTTACAGTCAGGAGCTGGGCTAGCTGTTTTTTCAGGTATAGCTAGCTTGACAAAGATTCTTCTACTGCCATTCTTTACTATCATTAGTTATTTTATAAATGCCTCTTTAAATAAACCTCTCGATGATATTTACAAAAAACAAGATGAGAGGGTTGAACAGGCCTATGCGATAGCTAGAAGTCATATTGCTGAAAAAGAAGAGAGTGAGATTCAACTTTACGATAGACAGCGCAAATTGTACAGTCTTTTAGATTTCTTTCGTAAATTGTCTAATGAGAGATCGACTAAAGTTATTGAAGAGAGCGTAGTTTATTTTGCTCGTGAAGAATTAAGTTCTTCCATATCCTTCATTGCATTTAAAGAGGATGACCGCTGGCAAACTCCGCGTTTTTTAGGAATAAATGAGATTGTTGCTCAAAGTATTAGCAAAAAGATCGAAGCGGGCATTTTTGAT
>JAFSXH010000220.1 GCA_017444165.1 bacterium
AGACCTCATGCCAGAGTCATCTACGGGGACTAAATATTCATCGTCAACGTTAGTAGGACGAACAACAACAGGATACTGTTTAGACTTAACCTCGATTTTTATAGTCTTTTCCTTACTTATAACCAATTGCAAAGGCAGATCAGAAGAGGCTCCCTTTATTTTGTTTGTCTTGTTCTCAGCAACATTGTTCTGTTTGGGAGGATCAATTTTTTTAGGATTATCGGCTTGATTCTTCTTATTATTCTCTTGGTGATTATAATGACCCCATGGGAAGCCACTGCTGTTATTCTTCTTGTTATTATTTGCAGATTTATTCGAAGACTTTTTCTTAGCCTTGGTAAAACTAGATGGAGCGGCCACAGAAGGAACCTTGTGCTTCTTAACTTTATCGGCTGGATCATCTAAAGTATCAGGAATCTCAATTAAAGAAGGAGCAACTCCATCTTCAGGAGACTCAGCCTGAGTTATTTCTGAGCAATTTAAAATAAAGACAGCTAAAATTACGCCAACTATAAAATAAATTTTTCTCTTTAGATTCCTCATAATGTTACAATCTAAACTCACTCTTATCTAAGAACATCTCTAAATTTTGTGCAGGCACACTTATTTTTATAACTTTGCCCGTTTTTAAATCGACGTAAAAGATCATTCCCTTCTCAGTATCTAACCTGGCCGCTTCAATCTCTTCACCATTAGGCATAGTTACAGTTTCATCTGATTCAGCCCTCTGCAAAGTGAGTTCTTGAGTTTTCAAAGTCCCAGGAATAAATACATTAATAGTATAGACCTCACCATTATCTTCGTCAAAATCAGAACTTTTGTTAAAAGTGCCTGCACCAGTTTCACCTTTAGAAGGCTCTTTTACTTCTTTCGCATCTTTAGTAGCAGAATCACTCTGAGGCAAAATCTCTTCGCTAACCGAAATCTTACCAGTATTAGGATCGATTAACTCACTATTTTCACCCTTTTCACCCTCTTCTTTTTGAGTCTCTTCAGCCTTAACTACAGGACTCTGCTCAATAACTAGAGCAAACTGAGATAAGAAACGCTGATCGACCATATAAGTTCCAAAAGAGTAAGGTATATCACGCGATTTTTCTTCTGTAGCATCTTGCACATCTGTAGAAGGTTTCTCACTAACTTCACCCTCAACAGGCTTATCGTAATTATCCATATACATCTGTAACTTTTTGCGTGTAACCTCTATCTCAGCGGCTCTTTTTACTTGAGGATCCTCCTGAACTACCTCAGCAGGCGGAGTCTCTTCACTCGAATCCTCATCCTCTGTTACTTGTTCGGAACTTTCTTCTTGAGTGACATTTTCAACTTTATCAGAATCTGTCACCTCTTCAAGACTAGGAGCGGCTGGCTCTATATCTTCTGCTACTTCCGCGCTCTCTTCCGATTCGCTGGATTCTTCGGGCAGAGGAATATATTTGCTCTTTTCTGTCTTATTGTCGATCTTCTGTTTTATGTTACTTCCTTTGAAGGTAAAGTCTGCTGAACTCAAGATCTGCCCATTGTCTTCACTGCTGTGAAAGGCCACAGGCAGACCATTAGCGTTGATCGTCAACAGTCCCTCAAAGAAGAGGGGCAGATCTTCCTTCAAGACGACCGAACGAGATTTTAATTTATAATTTTCACCCGTAGGAGTCAATTCCATATCGTACATATGGGAACTCTCTAATCCTATGAGCTTATCATCTTGATATATAGAATACTCTCGTTCTTCGCCGATAGACCACTTCAAAGGTGTGTTAAAATAATCAACTTTGCGTGGAGGTTTGGGTAAGAATTTTTCTACTACCAGATCGAGAGCCTGGAGATCACCACTCTCCCACAGAGTTACATGACTAGCATTGATAAAGCCCGACTCATTCAAAGTAGGATCAAATTGAATCCAACCATCTTCCTTACCCAGCCAGGCTTCTACCCAGTAGTGAGTGAGAAAAGAGCCATCACGGTAAACCAAGCCTCCCACTGTCCGAGCTGGTATCTTTAAAGAGCGCAAAAAAGCCGTCAAAAGGAGGGCCTTACTCTCAGGATTGCCTACCTGCCCCTCCAAAGTTTGACGCGCCGAAGGCAAAGACACACCTTCGCTGATCTGATTGCTAATGTAACCTGTCAGCCTCTTAATCGCCTGGTAAGTGGTCTCCGATTTCCAAGACAATTCAAGAGCTTTAGTCCTTATCGCTCCAACTTCCAATTCTACACCAGGACTAGCAGCGAGGTACTTTTGTAAATCTTCGGGAACCTCTTCATTGAAGGGGAACTTGACCTTAGGTTCCTTATTCATTAAAGAACTGTTTACAACCACACGGCCATTCATATGGCCCTCTTTGAGTTCTCCAAAAAATTGTTGCTTATAATTATTCAACTCATGCTGGGCCAGTTGGCCTCCGCGCAAATGGAGATCGACAAAGGCCTCTAAGCGATTTAATTTTTCTGGTTCTTGAAAGTAAATGTTCGACATTTCTGCATTAGACTTAATGCGTTGACCAGAGCTCTTCTCTAAAGTCTTTACTACCCCGACACTAGAACGCCTAAAGATTAGTCCCGTACCGATCTCACGTATCTCTAGCAAGCTGTAATCCTTAGCATTGAGACGCACATAAGCTAAGGGTTGAGAATTTATATCAGTAATCTTATAAACGAGTGTATGCCAATTTTTACCTGCATGATCCTGCCATTTTTCCTTTTGGGGAGCGTAAACTAAGGTGCTGCCACTGCCCTGCAAGATAGGATCATAGGTACGCAAAGTTCCGCCACCAGCGGCCGCCCTCACCAAAAGCCAATAGTGTTCGGCAAAAGTATCTAAATGTCCCCAAAGGTTATTGAAGACCAACAAAGGTCTGTTATCGGGCTGAAACTTCTCGATATATCCTTGTGAATTGCCAGCGTAATTGTTATTTTGAGCGATGAAATCTTTCGAGTATATACAGTTCACCGTCAACTGATTCCCCTTCTGCACCTGTGGATCTCCTTGGACACAGAGGAACATTGAAGGACTCAAGGTTTTTTTGTCAATCTGAGCGTTAGAAGTAAACTTCATATCTTGAACATTGTTGATGCCCAATTTTATGCGCGAAGTGGACTCCATAACGTAGGTAGATTGTCCCGCCAAAGTTACCAAATTAGTGATTTTAAACTGCGAATAGCCGACCAACTGTCCCGCGTACTCGATAGCAAAGTAGTTATCCGTCCCCACTGGTAAGACATTTTTCAAGAAGCGTTTACCTTGCGGAACTTCAGGCTCAACCAGAGGAGCGGCTAATTCTAGATTAGTCGGACGCTCCTTGACTTTAGCAACATTCTTCTTTTTGGCAGGAGTTAAACTGGGAGCGGGCTGATATTTATCCCAGGGATTAGAACCTGTCACAGCGGGCAAGTTATCCGTATCTAGAGGACTCTCTTCCACTACAACTGGAGTGGCGTTGGCTTTCTGATTTTTAGAGCGTACTGGCTCGGCTTGGTACTTATCCCAGGGATTACTTCGTTGAGATTGATCAGTTGGTTGCTGTGCACTGGTCGCCAACGATGCCAAACTTAAAATAGCTGTCACTGTGATATAAGTAAATTTATTCATAATCTATTCCTGCCCAATCACTCTTCATAATCAATCACACACTACGAATTACACACTATGAATTAAAAATTACGAATTGTTGAATAGTTCATTTAAATAAGTGTACATTTCAGGATCGCGCTGTTCCAATAATGGACGAAGGTGGGGCTGAAAATAAGCCTCGACCGATTCTGCAAAATATTCAGCAGGGTTAGTGGCGGCATAAGCAGAGATCAACCCTGTGCGCGTCTTGCGAAATTTGTTCCACAACTGAACGGATAGTGGTAACTTGCGTCCGTGAGTCTCGCTGTAAGCGTGATCGTAGGCATGGCCGAATTCGTGGCGGGCTACCGAATGCTTAGGTTGGCCCAATTGCTCTTCGCCTATAACCAAAAGTCGGCGGGCATTGTCGTAGAGGCCGCGCACTTGCGACCAGGGCCTGCCATCAAAGGTTCTCTCTGAAGGAGCGACCACGTACATATTTTTGATCTTCAATTGTGTCAAGGCTTGGTTGCGATCTAGGACGATTATATGAGACCCGAAGGAACGGATAAGCTTAACTAACTGTCCTCCCATCGGCTCCAATTCATCCTGAACTTTCTCCCGCGCCGCATCGTTGGGAGCGTGATAGATCATCTTGTCGATCATCTCGCGCACGGGAGAGTACATCCTATAAGAGGAAGCTGGTATGCTTATCTGTGGAACAAAACCTGAAAGTTGAATAACAGAGGGAATAATAAAATTGCGCTTTAAGGGAGCTTTTTTCTCCGCTTGGGCCGCCTCCGCCTCAGCAGTCTGCTTGCGAAAAGTGTCTAGATCATTCAAAAGTTCATGAAATTCTTTGGGAGAAGGACGATCCTCCTCGTCCTCCTCGCCATCTAGCACATCCTCTGATTGACGTTTGAGCAACTTGCGGCGCAACTTTTTCAAATAAGCTTTGGCTTCAGGGGAGAGAGTAACCATATCTTCCAAATTGCCCTGCAGAGCCAAGGCGATCTGTTCATCGGCATCACCAATCTCTCGCAGTATATTAGACTTAACACTGCGAGCCATCTCTCTCTGTACGGCCTGGAAATATCCAGCATCGTAACTGCCCATATTGGGCCCTTGTATACCGTTCATACTCTCACCCCAGAAAACAATTTCTAGTGACGATCACTGCCAATCGGGAGTAATATCCATCCAACTGGTAGACCTAACAGATGTGGCCGCCGTCATAGGAATATTAGAGGTGAGTTCTTGAGGAATGAGTGTCTCCTTATCAGTAGCCTTGGCTGTACCGATAGTATGCAACAACGCTCCTGGATCACCCAGTTCTAAACCTTCTAAAATCTTCGACTGAGCGTTCAATTCCTCTATAATATCATCATTTTTACCCTTAGTGGCTCGGCGCAACTTAGAGGACATCTGCGCTAAAGCCCCTTGACGGCACTGATTAAATTGCTCTTGGATCCTTTCACAATCTTGAGAAAAGAAAGGTGTCCGCCTCCAAGCTTGATAGAGCAACTCCATAGCCCTGATATACTGCTTTCTGTTCATCTCCACATTAGCCCAGGCTTTGAAAGCATTTCGATGTATGAAGATAGAGTCAGCTCCAGAATACTATAAAACATCACGGGCGGCTTTTTCACAGATAGGGAGCTGTTGATCTGTATAAGCGACAAAAAGATTGTACAGAGGACTCGAAGCG
>JAFSXH010000221.1 GCA_017444165.1 bacterium
ATGAAGAAAAGGATCCTCGCCGCGATGGTGGTTTTACCATATTCTACATGGGTATCAACTTAGGTGCCTTCTTCTCGCCTTTAATCTGCGGAACGTTAGGACAAAAGTTCGGCTGGTCTTACGGTTTCATAGCGGCTGGCTTTGGTATGATCATCGGCCAGATAATCTTTAACCTCGGCCAAAAGTACTTCAACGGTGCAGGTATGCCCCCCGAATTTAAAGGCGGTATAGAAGAAGCTCGCCTGCACAATAAAGATTACATGGGTGTGTTTTTCTGGTTCTTAGGAGTGTTAGCTTTAGTAACTGTAGCCTACTTAATTGGCAATGCTACCACTTTGAAAAACACTATGTCTATCGCTGTCGGTTTAGGCATTTTGATCGCCTGCGCCCTCTCTTTCTTAGTCAAAGGTAACAAGGAATCTAAAAAGGAAGAGGCCGCTCCTTTAACAACAGAGGAATGGCAGAGAATTGCCGTTATTGTGATCTTGGCTGGTTTTGTGGCCTTCTTCTGGTTAGGTTTTGAACAAGCTGGCGGAACAATGACCCTCTTCGCCGAGGAACACACTCAGCGCGAGTACGTCTGGACTCACATATTTAGCGGCGACTTTACTATCCCCGCCTCCTGGTTCCAGTCGATCAACCCCTTCGTGATCTGCACCTTCGCTCCATTAGTATCCATGTTGTGGCTCAAATGGGATAACTCCAAATACGCCATTTCTATACCTACAAAAATGGCCTTAGGTACATTCTTGCTCGGTTTGGGTTTTGTGGTTATGTACATGGGCTATACTCAGACCTTAGATGGCAGTAAAGTCAGCCCCATGTGGTTGATAGCCACTTATTTCATACACACGATGGGTGAATTGAGTCTTTCCCCCGTAGGTCTATCCATGGTATCCAAGTTAGCCCCTCAGCGTTTCATGTCGATCATGATGGGTTTCTGGTTCATGTCCTCAGCCGTAGCCAACTACTTTGCGGGTACTTTAGAGCACATGTTAAAGAGCCACGATATCAATCTTTGGTTCTTCCTCATCGTCTCTTCATTCGGTACGGGCATAGTACTCTTGTGTATAACACCAATACTTAAAAAGTGGATGCACGGTAAGGCCTAAAGGATCACAACTTAACCTTTAGACACATAACAAACATTTGTAGGCGAAAGACACACCTGAAACGGTGTGTCTTTTTTATTTGCAAGAAGGGGGGCCTTCCACCGTGCAGAAAGCGACTCAACGTTGTAATTTCTATTGGTTAAGGAGTAATTCTATGATTTACTCAGCAGAGGTATCTCACATGTGCCCAATAGCTAAGGGTGCATATCACGGTCCTGCCCCTATTCCCGAAGAGGGCAAATGGGTTCAAGTTAAAGAGATACGCGACATAAGCGGTTTAACTCACGGTGTGGGTCGTTGTGCCCCTCAACAGGGTGCTTGTAAGCTCACTCTCAATATTAAAGATGGTATTATCGAGGAAGCACTGGTAGAAACTATCGGTTGTAGCGGTATGACCCACTCTGCCGCCATGGCCGCAGAGATCTTGCCTGGTAAGACCATTTTGGAAGCTCTCAACACTGACCTCGTCTGCGATGCTATCAACGTAGCTATGCGCGAACTCTTCCTGCAAGTCGTTTACGGACGCACTCAGACCGCCTTCTCTGAAAATGGTCTGCCTATTGGTGCTGGCCTGGAAGATCTTGGCAAAGGTCTGCGCAGTCAAGTTGGTACGATGTATGGCACAAAGGCCAAGGGAGCTCGTTACCTGGAGATGGCCGAAGGTTATGTAACTCGTATTGCTTTAGATGCGGACAATTTAATTATTGGCTATGAATTTGTCCATGTCGGTAAGATGATGGCCGCTATCAAGAAGGGCGTTGAGCCTGCTAAAGCTATGCAAGATGCCACTGGAACTTATGGCCGCTTTAAAGAAGGGGTCAAGTTCGTTGATCCTCGTCAGGAGTAGGGAGTTAGTACAATGTCATTATTTGAAAGTTACGAACGCCGCATAGACAAGATCAATGCTGTCCTCGCCGAGTACGGAATTTCTAGCATTGAAGAGACTAAAGAGATATGCAAAGCACACGGAATAGATCCTTATGAGATCGTGCGCAGTGTTCAGCCCATTGCCTTCGAGAATGCCTGCTGGGCTTATACCGTAGGTGCAGCTATTGCCATTAAAAAAGAGGTAAAAACTGCCGCTGAGGCTTCCGAGGCTATCGGTATAGGTTTACAGGCCTTCTGCATTCCTGGTTCCGTAGCTGATGATCGAAAAGTTGGTTTGGGCCACGGCAACTTGGGAGCTATGCTCTTGAGCGACAGCACTGAGTGCTTCGCCTTCTTAGCTGGTCACGAATCATTCGCCGCTGCCGAAGGTGCTATCGGTATCGTCCGCAACGCCAACAAAGCTAGGACTAAACCTCTGCGCGTTATTTTGAACGGCTTGGGCAAAGATGCCGCTCAGATTATCTCCCGCATAAACGGCTTTACCTACGTGCAGACCCAGTTTGATTACTACACAGGCAAACTCAACATAGTTAAAGAGATTGCTTACTCCAATGGAGAGCGTGCCAATGTGCGCTGTTACGGTGCCGATGATGTGCGCGAAGGTGTAGCCATAATGCACAATGAGGGAGTGGACGTCTCCATTACAGGTAACTCCACTAACCCAACCCGCTTCCAACACCCTGTAGCTGGTACTTATAAGAAAGAGTGTATCGAGCAAGGTAAGAAATACTTCTCTGTGGCTTCTGGTGGTGGCACAGGACGCACCTTACATCCTGACAATATGGCCGCTGGTCCCGCCTCCTACGGTATGACTGACACAATGGGCCGTATGCACTCCGATGCCCAATTTGCTGGCTCTAGTTCCGTACCCGCTCACGTGGAGATGATGGGCTTCTTAGGTATGGGTAACAACCCCATGGTTGGAGCAACAGTTGCTGTAGCCGTGGCTGTTGATCAAGCCCTGAACAAAAAATAAGTATTAAAAATTAGATTATCAAATACTTTTTTACTATTACACCCCTCAATTTTTGGGGTGTATTTTTTTATGCTAAAGTTTATAAAAAAAATCCCTCCGCTCTAATAGAGCAGAGGGAACAATAGCAACTCAATTATCTATGAGCGATTAATACTCCAAAACAACAGAGATCTTCTTTAACCAGTCATTGTAATTGAAGAATTGCTCTGGATTAGGATTGGCCGCTACAGTGTTAGTACTGCCACTAGTAGCAATAACTTCCTTGATAGATTTAGAGACCACGAATACACCAGGATAATCGATCTCATTCTTCAGAGCCGCAATGATAAACCTATTATCACTATCCTCTCCGAAGCTGACCTTATACTTACAATCGATAGACTTATCATTGTTAGGAATATCATATTCATCAGACAATCTAACATTGATCAGCCTGAGCGTAAACTCATCACCATCACCAAAAGTATACTTGTCCTCAGTGATATTCTCGTACTCGCCGTCGCCAATCTTTATCTGATACTGACCATTCAAAACTAGAGGAGTACAAAGTTCGAGTTCAGTCAAGCAAGGCACATGGAATGATTTCCAACTACCATCTCCCAACTCACCACCGAATTTCTTCTCTCGGTCTTCTTCTTCATGACGTACAGTTAGACTACTGACAGTACCTATCTCAGTAGGATTATCCCACTTATCACACTTGTAAACATCATCTTCAGCAGGCAACATAAAGGGAACGCTGCTATAGCTCTCTTCATCTACCTGCATCTTATCAGAGACATCCTTATACTCTTTCTCCTCAAGGCTACGATCAACTTGATCGGAATAGGCAGCATAATACTGTCTCTCCCACACTGTACCGCGCGGAACATAGAAATGAACTGGCTCAGTATAGTCTGTCTTATAAACAAGTACATCGCGAGCTGTTCCTCTTCCCTTATCGGGCATAGCACCAACGTACATATCTATAGCAGGTCGGACTAACTTAAAGTTAATCTGGAAGATCATCTTACCCTTATAATAAGCATAGACAGTATTTTGAGGGAAAATCCTATTATAGTATTCATGTTCTTCCTCTGTACCACTGTCTTTTCTAGCTCTAGCGGGAGTAGCATCTAAATCTTCACTTTCCCACTCATAAATATCCTTGAAGTATACAGGCTTTCCATCTTGACCTTCATGGTAATAAGCAGATTCATGCTGAGAATCAATCACGCAACTTCCAAGGACATATCCTGCCTCAACTTCTTCAGTACTGGTAGAAGCCTTACCCATAAGCATCACAGGATAGTCAACAGAACGTTCGGTAGGTTTAAATCCAAAACTATCAGTAAATTTACAGTTACCTGTAATATCACCAGAAATACTTCCACTCGTATTCTCACCAGTCACCTGAACATTATAAGTGCGTCCTATAGGTAGACCAATAGTAGCACCTTCTACGTCAGACAAAGCCCACTCTCTGCCGAGGTTATCAACGATCTTGACACCGACATACTTAACCTCATCCTCAATGATAACAAGATCGATCTTGTCATCAACATCAGGATTAGACTTCAAGGAAGCTCTGAGATAACCACTGTCAGCTGTAAGTTTATTGCCTACCAAAATAGCAGATTCGTTATCAACATCTTTAGTGACAGTAACAAAACCTTCACCGACAACACCATTACTGCGGCAATAGGTATAAACTATATCATCATTAGCACTATAATTTACTTTCTTACCGTTAGCGTACGTAGCAGTCACAGTAAACTTATAGTCATCATTTATATAGGTAAGAATTCTATCATCGCTGATATTAAATTTTAGTTCAACAACACCAGCGTAGACAACCTCTATGTCAACGGTGTTACTATTCTTGCCATCCAAGCTGGCGGATACAGTAACAGTACCTTTATCAACACCTTTAAGAGCACCAGGAACAGCTCCCTCAAACTTAGCTACACTATTATCGGTAGACTTCCAATTTACATCGGGAGTAATATCAATGATATCACCGTCATCATAGGTACCTTCAGCTTTGAATTGAGCTATACTGCCATCACCTGTGTCATAAATCTGATTAGGCTTTAGATCAGGAGTTTGGTTAGTGCGAGAAATTTCAATAGAGACTAACTTAGCGTTGCTTATATTGACAACACATTGAGCTGAATTTTTGCCATCAGCACTCGTAGCTGTAATGGTAGCGGTCTTACCACCAGCACCAGATTGAGCCTTAATAGAATAAGTGCCGTTGCCATTATCTTTAATATTGAGCAACTCTTCCTTATCGACTGTTACGTTAGCATCCTTAACAACCTTAGTGCGTCCGTCAGAATAGTGAGCACTTACAGTAATGGTACGAGTAGCAGTCAAAGGCAACTTAATCTCGCTGGGAGATACGACTAAACCAGTGACATAGATACCAGGATCAACAGTTACAGTCAATTCAGAGCTAGTGACATCTTCCAAAGTACCAGTGATAATACAAGTTCCACCAGCTAAAGCGGCTACTTTGTACTCATCATTGACCTTAGCAACACTTTCATCACTGCTGGTCCAAGTCATGTACTTAGTAACGTCTAAAACTTGTCCGTCATTAAATACGGCAGTAGCTACAACGCTCTCATCCATACCTATACCCATATAAGGCATAGAGCTGGGAGTGAGATTTATACTCTTAACTATCTGAGAAATAGACTTCGTCTCAGAGATAGTGATATAAGTATCCTCGTAGCGACTGAGGGAACACTTTACAGAATAAAGTCCCTGCAAAGAACCATTAGCTCCGAGATATTCAAGAACAAAACCTGTAGTGGTGACAGGAACACCTTCTAAGGTAATAGTGGCAGCGTAATTTTCTGTATTCGGACCATAAGTTACGATATTATTTTCACCATGACCCGTAAAACGCACCGAAGTAGTGCCCTCTGGTACAGCACGAGCATCCACCTGAGCAAAATTATCGAACTTAAATATTACATTCGAAAACTCTCTGGGTTGGGGAGCACCGCCTCCCGAACTTCCAGAACCACCGCAACCAGGCAACAACACTGAAACCAATAAAGCTAGTGTAAAGATACAGAAGCCTAGCCAGTGTTGTCCCCAAGTCTTGCGAGAGAGGGAATTAGCAAATTCCATAAAGTTCCTCCTCGAACCTAGGATAAAAGACTGGATGCAAACCACAAGGGCACCATACCAGTTTTTTGGGATAAGTTATAAAATAGAAATGATAGTATTTGAAACTAACTTTTATAAATTACGAACCTCTTCCTTCTGCTATTTTTCCTCCCGCCCTCCTTTTAATACTCTGATGTTTTCCTCTTTAGTGATAACATCTTCTACCTTTAATCTAACTTTGTCATCTTTATCCTCAAGTTTTTCTTTTTTTTCTTGAGTGTAATTTAACAAAATACAAGAGGTATTGAAAGCATCTTTTAAACTATCACTGATAGAGCTGACGCTCTTTAACAAATCAGTGTACTTCTTTAACTTTGTCAGATCTAAAAGAGCGATACTCTGCTTACCCTTATCTATCATTTCTGCATTGAGAAAATTGACTTTTAATCCTTGTTCTTTTACTTGAGAAGCCATTAAAGCCAAATTAGCTATACTGGATTTTAATTTTGCCGCCTGATACGCCGCTGTTGCCACCGCCAAAGAAGCTCCCCCCGTAAAGATTCCGCTAGCCTTGGCCGCTTCTAAAGCCGCCTTAGCAACTTTCAATTCAGCTTTAGCTTCTTGAGATATCACCCGCCTCTCTTCGACCTCTACATGAGCTTGTTCACAATTTAATTTACAGTTGTTCAGCAAAATTTTGGAACTGTTAGCTTCTTGAGTGGATTTTTGCGAAGCAACACTGGCACACTGATGCTCCATTTTAATCTTTTGATTGTTCAGTTCCACAGTTTGAAGTTCGTTACTCAATTTCTCAGCTTCTTCTTGCGCTTGGAGAAATTCTGTTTTAATACTCTCTAGCCTCTCTTTAGCTTCCTCTTCTAGGGATTTTATCGATAATTTACAATCACTCAAAAGGGCCTCTAGATAATTTAATTCACTCTCTAATTCCTTAATTTCTTGATTAACTATGCCTAATTGGCCAGTAAGTCTCTTGACTTTATCTTTATTTTTAGCCTGTTTGGCTAAAGTTATCTCCTCGACTAGGCGATTCTGTTCTCTCTCCAAAAGCTCTCTGCGCTCATTCTTCTCTTCCCTGGCACGATAATTATTTTCAAAGGTATCTAGCATATTGGCAAGATCATCATGTTTTTCTTCATTTTGTGTACACTGATAAAATTTACTCATTAACTTTAAATCAGCTAACTCTTTTTGCGAAGTTAATGAAAAAGTATCCTGACAATCGGATCCGTGGCCAGTAAAGCTCTTAGTAGGATCACAATTACAATGATTATTTATTCCCTTGGTACAATTAGTTACGGATATTGCGTTCATAAAATACCTCCCCCATATGAACTAGGTAAATTAAACTAAATATTCCCCATTTTGGCAATAGAGAAAAAAAATAAATATAGCCCCCGCCCAAACAGAGCAGGAGCCATACATCAAACTAAATCAATTCTACATGTTACAACGGATAAAGCCCATGACTCTATTATCGTTAATATTGTAAACATGACTGTCAACTTCACTGTCACCAGTATTTCCTTCAATAGTGGTAACGTTACCAGTACTGGGATCGTAGCTAACGACTAAACCAACGTGATCTGGCGAATTGCGCCCTCCGCCCCAGTCGTACATGATCATGCTTCCAGGTTCAGGAGCGTAACCGTTACCAGCATCTTCCCATAAGCCCTGCTCATGAGCCCAATTGGTCAAGGTAGGCGTGTAGTTCACATTGTCACAACCACTGAAATCCATACAACCATGTTTAGCCAATATACCACTGGCAAAGGCGGCACACCAGGGAGTCTGTTGACAATCCAAGGCCCAGCTCTGGTTACAATCTTCAGTTATGGCATTGATCTCCGAAGGGTTATTGTAAGAGTTCATGCCCTTCATGCTGAGAGCCTCATCCAAAGCGGCTTCCACTCCAGGAGCAGAACCAGCCGTAGTAGCTCCCTCTAAATGCTCGAGCATGTAAGGAGCCACCTGGTTGTGATAAATACTGTTGACATTATTAGTCCAACTATCACCAGCCGAAGCCCAGCGATAATTAGGATCGGACTGAACGGCCTTGAGCTGGTCTTCAACAGAATCACTAGAAGAACCGCCACCGTGAGCACGCAATCTAGCAAAAGTCTCCGCACCGTGCATAATCTGATGCTCTACACCAGAGAAGGTCGGGTTTCTCGTAGCGTTGTTAGGATCGGAGTCGTAAGCACCTACACCCATCCAACCTCTGATACCTATGCCAGCATTGCCCCAGTTTGTCTCCGCACCAGCAATAGAAACCAAGATCATGGGATCTACATCGTACTCTTTGGCGTACTTGACAAACAGCTCACCAGTTCCATCGGGAACTTCAGAATTCTTCTCTTTGCAGAAAGCCTCGATAGCCTTGGCCATATCAGCCTCTGAACAATTAGAAAGATCCAAATCGCCAACCTTAGAGCTACCTGTAATCTTACCCGTGCCAGAATTACCAGATGCACCAGAGGCTCCAGAAGCACCTCCAGTACCACCACCGCCATTTACTCCACCAGTGCCGCCACTGCCGTTGCTACCGCCACCGTTACCGCCGCCGCTGTTGCCACCGCCATTGTTTCCGCCACCGTTGTTGCTGGCGGCCTGTTGAGCGGCATTGTTATTAGCAGCGTTCTGAGAGGCGTTCTGAGCATTATCACTCGTGGCCTTATCAGCAGCATTAGAATCCTGAACTTTCTGAGTAGTATCCTCAGCGTTCTTAACAGCAGTATCAGCCTTATCAGAGGTATCACCAGCCTTAGTAGCCTGCTCATCGGCACTGGCCGCCTGACCAGCCGCTTGTTCAGCGTTGCCATCGGCATCAGTAGCTACTTGTTCAGCCTGATCAGCAGCGGCAGCATCTTGATCGGCTACACCCTGAGCTTGCTGAGCGGCTCCTTCAGCGGCACTGAGCATACTCTCAAGTTGCTGAGCCTCAGCCTCAGCCTGATCAGCAGCGGCATGAGCCTGTTCAGCGTTAGATCTAGCAGCATCCAAATCAGCCTGAGCAGCAGAGACGGCCGCCTCATCGGGAACTTGTACCTCGTTACCCTCTTCATCAGTCTCAGTCTTAGTCGCATTCTGGGCAGCGGCTAAAGCAGATTCAGCGGCGGCTACTTCGCTGTCAGCCTGGGCAGCTTCACTAGCCTTGCTGTCGGCTTCAGCTCTAGCCTGATCGGCTCTGGCTTTCAAATCATCCAAAGCGGACTGAGCCTGATCGGCTTTGCCTTGCGAATCCTGAGCCTTCTGAGTAGCTTGCTGAGAAGCCTGGCCAGCCTGTTGAGCTTCCTGGCCAGCTTGTTGAGAAGCCTGACCAGCCTGATCGGCTTGCTGTTGTGCGGCTTGCATGGCCTGACCAGCCTCTTGCTGATTAGCTTGAGCTCTGTCTAATTTATCCTGCTGATTCTGAGCTTTTGCCTGATTTTCAAGATCGAGTTGATTGCGTGTAGAATCGATAGACTCTCTCAAATTGTCAATATCTGTAGTGCCAGCATCTATCTTGTCTTGCAAAGCTCCGAGTTTCTCGTTTACACCATTGAGTTCTTGGGTTAGCTCGTCAACTTTGTCTTGATCACCAGCAGCTTTAGCTTCAGCTAATTCCTCAACTAATTCGTTTTGCTTCTCTTCAAGAGCCTCTTTTTCTTTGAGCTGCTCTTCCATTTCATTCTGCTTTTCTTCGAGCTCTTTAGTCAATTTTTCTAAAGTCTCGGCAGTATTAGCCTCCTTGCCTTCGATCTCGCCCTCGGCTTCGATCTCTTCCAATTCAGCTTTAGCAGCCTCTTCCAAAGCGGCAGCATCTTCAACATCAAGATTAGCTTTAGCCAGAGCTTCGGCAGCGGCCTCAGCCTTTTCATCGGCACTAGCCTTAGTCTCTTCAGCACCTTCGGCTTCAAGACCATCAACAGCGGCTTCCTCTTCAGCTTTTTGAGCATTTTCAGCAGCTTCAGCCTCATCAGCTTCGGCAAGTTCAGCATTCTCAGCAGCTTGAGCAACTTCTTCAGCACCAGTGGCTCCTTCAGCAACTTCAGCCTCATTGGCGAGTTGAGCATTAGCAGCCTCTTCTCCCTCAGCTCCATCGCCAGTAGTCTGGCCAGGAACAGCATCTTCCAAAGAGACTACGGGAGTAGCACCACCAAAAGCACTAATAGCACTAGAACCAGAAAACGCTACAGAATCATCAGTGGATATGGTAGAGAAACTTCCCACATTAAAATTAACTGGAGATACACCACCCATATTACCGATACTGCCAATACCTAGATTACTTAAAATCTTATCCATCGATTAATCTCCTTACTTTGTTTTGACAGGAGCCTCTGAGTTAAAAATCTCTCAGAAGCTCCAATAGACCCTAGTGACTATTTATTAAGACGAATGAAGCCCATAACATTGGCATTAGATATATTATAAGTATGGCTAGCGACCTGACCGTTACTAGTATTACCCTCAATAGTGACGATATTACCAGTAGATGGATCATAACTCACCACCAAACCGACATGATCAGGCTCACTGCGAGTACCACTCCAGTCGTACATGATCATGCAACCAGGTTCGGGAGCGTAGCCATTTTCAGCAGCTTCCCAGAGACCTTGATTCTTAGCCCAGCTCACCAATGTTGGTGTATAATTTACATTCTCGCAACCGCTGAAATCCATACAACCATGCTTAGCTAAGATACCCGTAGCAAAAGCGGCACACCATGGGTAAGACTGACAATCTAAAGCCCAACTCTGGTTCCAATCCTGAGTGATAGCATTTATCTCTCCTGGATTAGACCTCTCGTTCATACCCTGCATGCTGAGGGCCTCATCCAAAGCCGCATCCACTCCAGGGGTAGAACCAGCCGTAGTCGCACCCTCTAAATGCTCGAGCATGTAAGGAGCCACCTGGTTGTGATAAATACTGTTGACATTATTAGTCCAACTATCACCAGCCGAAGCCCAGCGATAATTAGGATCAGACTGTACAGCCTTCAACTGATCCTCAACAGAATCGCTAGAAGAGCCGCCACCATGAGCACGCAATCTAGCAAAGGTCTCCGCACCTTGCTTAATTTGCTGTTCCACACCAGAGAAGGTTGGATTCCTAGTGGCGTTGTTAGGATCTGAATCATAAGCTCCGACACCCATCCAACCATTGAGACCGATACCAGCGTTGCCCCAGTTAGTCTCTGCACCAGCGATAGAGACTAAGATCAGAGGATCGACATCGTACTCTTTACCATATTTAACGAAAAGTTCACCAGTGCCATCAGGAACATTAGCATTCTTAGACTTGCAGAAGTCCTGAATAGCTTTGGCAATATCAGCATCAGAACACTTAGAAAGATCTATGTCTCCAGCCTTGGAAGTCCTATTAACCTTGCCGTTATTGTTAGCTCCGTTAGCACCACCAGCACCATTGACACCGCCGTTGCCGCCGCCACCGTTGCCGCCTGCACCATTGTTGCCACCACCGCCGTTATTGCCACCGCCATTGTTGCCGCCACCATTATTGTTAGCGGGCTGGCCTTGGCTTCCAGCAGCCTCTTGAGCATTTTGAGGAGCGGCCTGAGTAGCAGGAGCTTGATCGCTAGTATCTTGACCCTCTAACTTCTTTTTGGCTTTGTCAGCTTTTTCAGTGACATCCGTTATTTTGTCTTTGAGATCTTCAATCTCACCATTCAAAGTCTCGAGTCGATCATCAATCTTGCCGATCTGACCAGCGATCTCTTTAGCCTTCTCGTAATCGCCATTCTTCATGGCTTCTTCATACTGTTTAGCGAGATCAGCCTTCTTCTCTTCCAGTTCAGCTTTCTCTTGAAGTTTAGCTTCGAGTTCATTCTCATACTGTTCTAACTCTTCAGCGTATTTTTTCAAGGCTTCAGCGGGTTCTTTCTCGATCTCTTCCTCTCTGAGTTTATCAACTTTGTCATTGATCTCCTCATCGTTGATGCCGAGCTTCTTGGCCATATCAGCCAACTTATCTTTCATCTCTTTGGCCAACTGAGGATCGAGTTCTCCCAGAGCCTCCAGATCTTCTAAGCTCATCTGCTGGCTAGCGATCTGCTCGACTTCACGACCATGGATCATATTGTCGACATCCTCTTCACTGAGACCGAGCTTATCCATCATGAACTTCTTGTAGAGGTAGTCACCAGTGAGTTCCAAAGCTTTATCTTTATCGCTACCCTCTAACTGGCCTAAAGCCTGCTCTTCATGATTCTCAACGCACTTGCTGATAAAGTCCTCTATCTCCTGATAACCGTTGAGGGCTTCCATATCGAAGCGAGTCAAACCAGCATCTTCCAGTTGCGCATCTAAACCTTCAACAGCCTCATACCATTCATCTAAGGTAATTTCACCAGCGTCGAGTTTAGCCTTCAATCCCTGAACTTCATTGAACTTGTCTAAGCAACCCTGAGTCTCCTCATCCAATTCGAGCAGACCAGTCTCGCCATCGAAGTACTTAGCCATATTCTCTTTAGCTGTAGCCCTCTGAGCTTCGAGATCCAAGTCCTCACATTCAATGCCTTCCAGAGCAGAGACATCCTCACCACGCTCTTTAGCCATAGCAATGATCTCTTCCATGCTCATATCGGCATCGCAACAAGTATCGTGGAGATAACGAGCAAGTTTAGCAGAATCTTCTTCAGAGATCTCACCCGATTCACCCAGAGACTTAACCTGATCGATCAGACTGGAAACTGCGGCATCCTTCGCCTTGTAAGCATTGAGTGCCTCAGCATCTTCTACGCTCAAACCAGCGGCTTCAAGGGCCTTTTGCATATTTCTATAGGCATTTACCGAATCAGCACCTTTAGCATCTTTATCTTCACACTTAGCTAAGTACTCGTTATATTTGTCGAGAGCGGCCTGCTGCTCTTCGTTGAGATTGAGTTGGCCAGTCTTGCCATCAAAGAACTCGGCCATACGCTCTTTAGCGGCCTCTAACTTATCCTCGTGGTAACTCTCAGGATCTTCTTCGCGAGCTTTGGCTTCCAACTTGGCCTTCTGAGCGGCAACCTCTTTAGCCAAATCCTCATCACTCAAACCGAGTTTATCGGCTTTAGCTAAAATTTCGGCCTGCATCTCATTATAGAAATCGGGATCGACATCTTTAGCCGAACCGTTCTCTAATTCGAGCTGTTCATTGACTAAATTCTCTACACGGCGCGCTTGAGCCATCTCTTTGGCCTGATCAAAATCCACACCATTTTCTTTACAGAACTTTTTAAGATCTCTGTCGTTGCCTAAATCTCCGAACAAACCACCGAAGAAACCTTTTTCATCAGCAGCTTCAGCCTTTTGGACATAATCGTCCAAAGCGGCGTCGACTTCCATGAGCTTGTTCAAATTGCGCAGATCTTCAGCAGAATAACCAGCCTCTTTGATCTTGTTTAAGAAATCCAAACGATCTTTGAATTCTTCATTGTTCTTGGGGAGATTGAAAATGTCATCGACTTTAGCAAACTCTTCTAAGAGTTGGCGAGTCTCATCATCGATAGTAACTCTGCCCGTATCGGGATCGACAAATTTGTCACGCATCTTCTCTTCCGAAGTCTGAGGGACTTTCTTGTCAGCTTCAGCATCTAAGCCTTCTTCGTGAATAGAATTGTAGAGTTCATCAACATCTATATCTTGAGCGGCTTTCTCTTCTAAGGCGATCTGCTTGTAAGAAGCATTGTCATCTAAACGAGCCTGAGCCATCTCCTTGGTCTTATCAAAGTCGAGACCATGCTTATTACAATAAACCCTGAGATCGTGTTCATTGTCGAGATCTTGGAAGAGTTCAAAGAACTTACCGTCAGCTTCCTCAGAGCGATTTACGTAATCTTGTATAGCTTTGTCGGTCGCGGCGTACTCATTGAGAGCATCTAAGTCATCTACAGTATAACCAGCTTCTTTGAGTTTGCCGTATAACTCCGTGCGTTTGTTCATCAACTCGTCAGGAGTCATAGTGCGATCCTTGCCTTTGGCTTTCTCTTGCTCAAGAATCTTATTGTAATCATCTAAGAGACCCTGAGTCTCCTTATCGAGTTCAAGCTTGCCTGTACGAGGATCAACGAACTTACTACCCATCTCCTTCTGAGCTTCTTTAGCCTCTTCATCCTTAGTGGGTTTGATCGTCTTTTCAGTCCTCTCGATAGACTTCTCTTTCTTATCGAGACTCTTCTGCATCTCCTCATAGCCTTTGGCGTCGACCTCAGCGGCTCCGCTCTCTTCTAAGTTGGCTCTGAGTTCTTCTAAACTCTCAGTACGGCGAGCATTGGCCATAGCCTTAGCTTCATTAAAATCTACACCGTTCTCTTTACAGAACTTCTGTAAATCAGCATAGTTCATCTGCTTGCCGATCTCAGCATCGATAGCTTGATACCAGGGAAGTTGATCTAACTCATCGGCTCTATCAACAAAGCTCTGAATAGCATTATCAACACCAACATAATGATTGAGAGCATCAAAATCGGCTGTGGTTAAACCAGCCTCTTTCAAGGTATCATCTAACTGCTTGCGCCTCTCAGCGATCTCTTCTTTAGATAAAGTTTTGTCCTTATCCTTAGCATTGGCTTCTTCATTGAGCTTGTTATACTCATCTAAAAGACCTTGAGTCTCAGCATCGACCTCAACACGACCAGTTTTGGGATCCACAAACATAGTTTCCATGCGCTTGTAGGGATCTTTCTCATCGGCAATCTTGTCGAACTTATCAGCCTTTTTAGCTTCTTCAGTCTTATCAGCCTCTTTGGTCTTGTCAGCTTCATCGGCCTCATCTGTCTCGCCAGCCTTCTTCTCGCCATCAGCAACGGCGACTTCCTCTTCCTCAGAATCATCAGCCTTAGCCAACTCCTCTTTGGCATCTTCCACAGCTTTCTGAGCAGTCGCGCTCTTGCCAGAGTCACCTACACCACTGCTTCCTCTGCCGCCGCCGTTACTGCCGCCACCGTTGTTACTGCCACCGCCATTGTTGCCGCCACCATTGTTGCCATTATTGGCGGCTGCTTGCTGGGCATTATCGTTAGCCCTATCAGCTTGGGCCTGAGTCTGGTTGTTGTTATCATTAGTCTTTTGAGCGGCCTCTTGCGCACCTTCGCTATTGGAAGCAGCCTGAGTAGCTTTATCATCAGCCTTACTGGCCTTATCCTCTTGCTTAGAAGCGGTCTCTTTAGCACTATCGGCCTTCTTGTCAGCCTCATCTGAAGTCTTCTGAGCCTGTTCAGCCTCACCAGCATCCTTCTCGGCAGTGGCTTGAGCTTGCTGGTTCTTACCCTCAGCCTGGCTCACCTTATCTTCCAACTGTTTAGCTTCATTTTCTGCAACATCAGCGGCAGCATGGGCTTCTTCAGCAGCGGCTTGGGCGGCATCTAAATTAGCTTGAGCGGCAGAGATAGCTGCCTCATCAGGAACTTCTTTCTGGTTGCCCTCTTCGTCAGTAACAGTCTTAGTAGCCTGCTGAGCGGCATTGAGGTCAGACTGAGCTTGAGCTACGTCACTATCAGCCTGCTTGGCCTCTTCAGCCTTTTGATTGGCCTCTTGTCTAGCCTGTTGAGCGGCGTTCTTCAACTCATCTAAAGTTGATTGAGCTTCCTGAGCCTCAGCTTTAGACTGATCAGCCTTCTGGTTAGCCTGTTGAGCATTCTGACTAGCTTGTTGAGCGGCTTGATTAGCTTGATTAGCCTCTTGTCCAGCTTGAGCGGCATTCTGACGAGCCTCGTCAGCTTTTTGAGTAGCTTGCTGTTGCTTCTCTTGAGCAGCATTTACCCTGTCCTGCTGCTGTTGAGCTTTAGCTTCGTTCTCTCTTTGCAATTGATCGCGAGCAGAACCGATAGAGTTACCCAAATTAGAAATATCATCATCACAATCTTGCAAAGCATCCTGAAGCTCATCAAGTTGCTCATTTACACCATTGAGTTCCTCACTGAGTTCAGCGATCTTAGCCTTATCGCCATTGGCCTTGGCTTCAGCGAGATCTTCAACGAGTTGACTCTGTTTCTCTTCGAGTTCCTCTTTTTCTCTGAGCATCTGCTCCTTCTCGGCCTTCCTCTCCTCGAGTTCTTCTTCTAAATCCTCGATAACTTCAGCCGTATTAGCCTCTTTGCCTTCGATCTCACCTTCGGCAAGAATATCGTCTAACTCATCATTGGCTAACTCTTCCTCAGCCTCTGCATCCTCAAGATCAAAATTAGCTGCCTTCAAAATATCGGCAACAATCTTAGCTCTGGTATTAGCTAAACTCTGCTGTTTGCCAGCCTCATTAGCATTGAGAGCGTCCTCATCGGCGACTCCCTTCTTACCCTTAGCAATCTCGCCTTGTTTAGCAATTTCATCATCTAAAGAGGCAACTGCCGCCATCCCTAAATTTTCTATCAAACTGGCTCCAGAAAGAGCTACGGAATCATCAGTAGAAATAGTAGCTGCACTCTGACCTACAAAACCTGCACCTTGAAGATCACCAGCACCACCTATGTTAGAAATCCCCAATGAACCTAAAATTTTGTCCATAGATAAGATCTTCTCCTTATTTCTTGTTAGTTAAGTTATTTATCATTAACAGTTATGAATTTATCTAGACTAGGAGTGGGCATTTAACAAAAAATTTACATTATAGATAAGCTATACAATATTGAGATGTATGTTTACAACCATGTGCGTTTGTGTGTTATAAAAAACATAAGGGGTTACAACGCGAGAATTTGCAGACTTATGAGTGCAAAAAACTTGCCTTTCCTTGAACTGCAGGATTGCTTAATTAACTAAAAAAGTGTCTTTTATGCTAGAAATATGGTGGGTTCGCCACGGCAGCACAGATTGGAATAAAGTCAAACGTTGGCAAGGCAACAGCAACGTAGATTTAAATGACGAAGGTCGAGAACAGGCTAAATCTTTGGCAGTAAAGTTAGCCCCCATTCCTTTCGATCAGGTTTGGAGTTCTGATCTCAGCAGATGTTACGAAACGGCTAAATTAGCTTTGCCTCTCATTGATAATATTCGCCAGGATCAGCGTTTAAGAGAGATAAATTTCGGTTTGGTAGAAGGACACACTTGGTCGGAATTATCCCCAGAGCTACAGCAAGAAGTCTCCAATTGGTGGAAAGATCCTTATAACTTGCGTTTTCCAGGTACAGAAGAGACTCTGCAAGATGTAGCCGAGCGTTTAGAATCTTGGTTAAAAGATCTGCCTAGAGAAGGGCGCATAATCGCTTTTTCTCACGGTGGACTAATTAGGACAGCAGTTTGGCAAGTAGTAGGTCCTCCTACAGATGAACGTCAATGGGGTATGGAATTAGGAAATACAGGCATTGTCAGAATACGCTATAATGAAGGTTTCCCTATTTTAACGGCCTTTAATGATATAACTCACCTAAAAAATTACTGGCAAGCCCCGCCAGCTCAAAACGTCCCTGGCAGTAAATGATTCAACATGAATAATCTTTGAGAAAGGATGATAATAATTTGTATAAATTTTGGTATATAACTACAGCCTCCCTACTGCTCGGTAGCTCACTTCTGTTTCCCAAAATAATGACTGTAGCTGACAACAATACTCCTAATCCTCAGATAGTAACCTCACCAGAGGCGAAAAATTTTGATCTTTTAGTCCCTTTCAATGCCACTACTGCTCCAAACATTACTAAAATTATCAAGGTTCGTTTCACTACAACTGAAGGGGATCTAGAGATCAATGTATACCCCGAGGCCGCTCCCAACGCTTCAAAACGTTTTATTGATCTGATAAATATAGGTTTTTACAATTACACACCCATATTTAGAGTAGTGCGCACTCCTCGCCCCTTCGTGGCTCAGTTCGGGATTAACTGGCGTGAGGGTATGAACGAATTAAGAACCAGAAACTTTAACGATGATCCTAGTCTGTTCCGTTTAAACAGAGGCACTTTAGCCTTCGCTAAAGCTGGTCCTAATATTAACTCGACACAAGTATTTATTAATTACGACAATAATGATTTTTTGCGTGATCAAAATTTCACTGCCTTTGCCGTAGTTACCAAGGGAATGGATATAGCTGACAAATTTAAATCAGTTGGTGATCCTGGTAGTGGGTTAAATCAGAATATGTTATGGATGAACGGTGAAGCGTATCTGCGCAGTCTGTCCGCTCCCAATAAACCGACCATGATCGAATCAGCCCAAGTTATTGAAGGAGATGAAAAATGAACAACTACTCAAAAATAGCCCTAGCAACACTGCTTTTGGGAACAACTTTGCAGTTTGCCTGTACCCAAGCGCCTAAAGATATTAAAAAGCCAGAAAATCCCCAGGTGAAGGTTAGTCAGGGACAAGAAGAGACAGGGGAATTACCCTGCCAAGACAAGCTCATAAGTTGCGAATCGAAAGGATACCGTTCCTTAGTTCCTTATGAAGATCAGAAAGCTAACGCTCCCAAGATCGATCAATATTATTTAGCTCGTTTTGAAACGACTGAAGGTGATATTGATATAGAAATTTATCCCCAAGCGGCCCCCAATGCTGCCCGCCGTTTCGTAACTTTGATTGATAAAGGTTTTTACAACGATATTCCCATATTCCGCGTTGTTAAACATCCTCAGCCCTTTGTTGCCCAATTCGGTATCAATTGGCGCAAAGGTTTGATCGATTGGAGAGATAAGAATTTTAACGATGATCCTTGTATATTTAAACTTGAACCTGGAACTTTAGCTTTTGCCAAAGCTGGTCCTAATACTAATTCCACTCAAGTATTCATCAATTATATCAATACGGATCCTCTGCGCAGTCAGAACTTCACCACCTTCGCTAAAGTTGTTAAAGGCTTTGAGAACACAGACAAATTCAAATCTGTGGGTGATCCTGCTATGGGCCTGGATCAAGGCGCACTTTGGAATTACGGCGAGTCCTACCTCGAAAGTTTACCTAGCGATCAAAAGCCAACTATGATCAAAAAAGCCTACTTGATCGGCAACGATACCACACCTAAAGCTGAAGAAAAGAAATAAAAATAGGAGAAAAAAATGTCAAACTATCGCACTTTAACACCTTATGATACTAAAGCTCCCCAAATAACCGAATTTACTTTAGTTCGCTTCGAAACAACTGAGGGTGACATTGATATAGAAGTCTATCCTCAAGCAGCTCCCAACGCCGCAGAACGCTTTGTAAAGTTGGTCAGCATCGGTTATTATGATCAAACTCCGATCTTCCGTGTGGTGGAAAACTTCGTAGCCCAGTTCGGTATCAACTGGCGCAAAGGCATGAGCCAGTGGCGCGACAACAACTTCAAAGATGATCCTTGTCTCTTTCACTTGGATGCAGGAACTTTAGCCTTCGCCAAAGCTGGCCCCAACACCAACTCCACCCAAGTATTTATCAACTACGTAAATACCGATTTCTTGAGAGCCCAGAACTTTACCACCTTTGCTAAAGTAATTAAAGGTTTCGAGATTACATCCAAGTTTAAACGCGTCGGCGATCCCAGCATGGGCTTGAGCCAAGGCCAACTCTGGACGAACGGCGAGGCCTACCTCTCATCCCTGCCCGAACGCCAAAAGCCCACTATGATCAAGAGAGCTTATATCGTTAATCAATAACGCACAGTCCTAGATAAAATTTGGCCTTTTGTGGTGAACCGACCTTTTTTAATTCGTAATTCATAATGCGTAATTCGTAATTGGGATGGATTACTTATTTCTTTCCCAAATAATTATGCGTTACTAATTAAGCATTACGAATTGTTAAAGAGCGGAAGGAAAACCCAAAAGGCCATAACTTCAGCCACAACGCACAAAACCCACAGAAACTAAACTCAAGAATTACTTGCACATATTTTTGCGCAAAATTTCTTTAAGTTTATTTCTAAAATCAGCACTGGAGCATATATTCATCTTCAAATTAGCCGACTTATGCGAGTAAACCTCATTGCTCAAAAAGACGAGAAAACAGTTTTCTGATTTTAATTTAAAAGTATCTGCAAACGATTCATAAGATGAAATGCTGTCAACGTAATTGTAGTTGCCGCCAGACTTACACTCAAACCAATAATATTCTCCATTGAAATAACAGAGCAAATCGCGCTCTCTGGAGATCTGACCATCTTCGCAAAGTATCCTAGCATTGCGAATAAGTTCAAAATCTTCAGCTGAGACATTCATCTCTTTAGCAAATTCTCTTACAACTTTAATTACTTCTTGAGCGACATACCTCTCAAACCAAAAACCGCTAAAAAAATTGTGTACTATACCGATATTGTTCGCTCTTAAGTGTATTTTATAACCAGGGTAATCAGAACATTTGTACTCGTCAAAGAAAGCCATCTCATAAAGCGCACTGCAAAGTCTATAAATAACTTGACGAGCTGGAGCTGCTACAATTCCTAAATCTATAACGAAATTGGCTCCACTGCGCAGATTAACCTTTACTTGAGCCAAGAGATCAGCTAAATCTTTGTAATTTTTTCCCATAAAATAAGCCACATCATCTAACTGTTCATCGAGGATCAACGGATCTACAGGAGTAAAAGCTCCTGATATTTCTATGGAGCGCGTTTCTAAGAACTTACTCAAATGGGGATAGAGCTTGGCATAATTTACACTTACCGTGCGAGGCAAAAGATCGCCATTAAACTCTTCGGTATCCGAAGATACATAGTTAGCTAAAGTATCTTCAACCACCGATTTAACTGGAAGTTTAGGTGAAGCGGGCTTTTCTAAAATGGAAGGAACAGTAGCTTGCACTACCTCCTTGCTATAATGTTCTCTCCTCTTAGTCTTAGGTTTAGACTCCAAAGCATCAGCTACACGCTCTAAAGCTACAGCTATTCTCTCTAATAAAGTTTCAATCTTCGACATAATCTTCTAGCGGCGTTTCCTTTTCATGTTAGCTTGACGTTTTAAATATTTGCTCTTTTTTTTATCATTTTTATCTTCTTCAGCCACAACTTCCTCGACCGAATTTACTTCCTCAGGAATTATGTTTTTATCTTTCATTACTTCTTCTTGAGCAGAAATAAACTCTTTCCATTTAGTGGCAGGAAGATCTTCGCACTTTATCCCTAGATTACTAAAATAATTCCACGCTGGCGAATTTCTGGGTGTTAAAACTGTCAACTGTTCAAAAACATCAATAAGTTTATTATCTCCTAACTTACCAAAATTTACACAAGTAGGAGGTACACCTAAATAACGCAATTTGCGACAACCGAAAAGCAAACCACTCCCTAAAGAGATTACATTTTCAGGAATAAATAACTCTTCCAAATTGATACAATCAGCAAAAGCAAAATCTCCAATCTCCTCTAAAAGATCGGATAACATGATCCTCTGCAACCTATCACAGGCGCAAAAAGCGTGATCACCTATATAAGTCACTGTACGCGGAAGTTCAATATATTTAAGAGCTACACAACCTCTAAAGGCATTGTTATCTATAATCTTAAGATTTTCGGACAGTTTGACTATTTCTAAATTTTTACAACCGCGAAAAGCCTCTTTTCCTATTCTTAGTAAATCTCTCCCCAAAGAAACTTCTTCGACAACATCGTCACCTTTAAGAAAACCATCAGTCAAAGCTGTAATAATCCTACCATCTTCTAACGTGTTAGGAACCTGAATGACTTTTTTGCCTAAACGAGGACATTTAGCCAATGTTACATCATCTTTGGACTTTTTCCAAATCTTTTCTTCATCATTTTCCGCTAGAGAGAGAGCTTTTTCTATGGTCTCAACAGCTCCACGCAAGACGCTGAGTTCTTGATGTTCTTCAGAGACACTATCCTGTGCACTCTCCTCCACAGAATAAAGACTATTTTTCAAAATCTCATTTATAGAATAAAAAAGCTTGGAAGAATTGAGCGTCTGTTTAATCTTTTCACTGTTTTTATCTTCTTCCCAAACTCGCTTTTCTTGAGCTACATTTAAAACTTCTAAAGCAGCTCGCCAAATATCTAATTTTGCATCCTCCAAACGCAAATTTAATATTCCTGAATTGACAACTTGTTTGTAAGATCTCCTCAAAGATTCCATGAAATTGACACTCAAATTCACATCACGAGAAGTTGTCTCTACTCTCTCTAGAGCGGAAGATATAACCTCTTCACTCTTCCTGTGAACTTTGTCCGAGTTTTGGAAACTCATCCCTAAGCCATCCAAAATCTGATTAGACTTCTTTGGACGAAGGGAATCAGGCTGATATTTCTCGCTATTAAATCTTCTCAGTTCAACTTTTAGATTGTATTTTTTAGCATACTCATGAGCAACAGAATTTTCTTCACAAACAATAACTAATTTATCTGTAAAATTTTTATCTTGTGTCAGAGCATTGCATTGACCAAAGATAGGAGAAAAATCACCAGACACGTTACCAAAATGATGAACAGAGGGAGGAATAACGACCCTTTCTAAAGCTGGACAATTAGAAAAAGCTCCTAATCCGATGGAGCGCGTACCTTCAGGTATAACAACACACTTCAAACTAGTACAATAAGCAAAGGTATAATCACCTATTGAAATAAGACTATCTGATAATTTAAGATCTTCCAAATTGGCACAGGCAAAGAAAGCCCAGTTATCTACACTTTCTACCGAATCGGGCAGATTAACACTGCGCAGAGATTTACATCCCCAAAAGGCACATTTGTCAATGACCTTCAAATTTATCGACCAATCGATCTTCTGTAAAAAAACACAGCCCCAAAAAGCACTCTTGCCGATAGAAGTCAACATGTTGCCACAATCAAGATGAACGACACAACGATTGCAAAAGGCCCTATTGCCTATGACATTTATATTCTCTAAATAAATAGCCACGGGCATAGAGCGTCTGGTATCAGCTTTCTTCTCATAAGCCTTGTGACGTATAGCGTTGCGTCCATCTTTGAGAACAACAGCACCATAAGAATTGGGACGAATGTAGATAATACTTATCTTATTACCTATAGGTTTTGAAGTTAGATATTCATCCTCGATAATGTAATCATCTTCTGAAGATTCTGCCTCTTCAGCCTCTTGAGATGACTCAACATCACCTTCAAGAAATTCATTTAAAACTAAATCGTAAAATTTGATGCGATAAGCTGAAGCGTATTTGCGAGCCTCCGTATTAGCACTCCCGACTATAACTAAGTTATTAGCTTCAGTATCAAATATATCTTCATATTTTTTATCATTACCAAATATTCTGACTGAGCCAGGTAAATTTATACGTTCTAGATTGCGACAACCAGCAAAAGCATCTTTGCCGATAAAGTGTAAGCCTTCATTAATTTTAACTTCGAGTAAATTAGTACATTTGGCAAAAGAGCGAGGAGCTAAACTTTTTAAACTGCCAGGCAAATACAATTTCTCTAAAGCGCAACAACCACTGAAAGCGTAAGCACCAATATTGACAACCTGCTCACCTAATTCTAAATTGCTCAAATTATAACAATCGCGACAGAGACGATCAGGTACGTAAGTCACCCCCTGAGGTAAACGGAAACTCTTCAGAGTACTGCAACCTTCAAAAGAACTCTTCTCCAGTTTGACTACGCTGTCAGGAATTTCTATGTTTTCCAATTTTTGACAATTTTCAAAGGCCCCATCCTTGATAGTGGCTAGACAATTGGGCAAATAGACACGCTCCAAAGATTTACAACCAGAAAATGCTCGAGAACCAATATACTCCAAACGACAAGAACTAATGTCAATTTCGCGCAAATTGACACAATCACAGAAGACTCTAGATTCTAAACGATCTATATTAGCAGGCAAAGTTATATTAACTATACTGCTACAGCCACTAAAAGCACTGACACCTATATAGTGCAACTTATTGCCAATATAGACGTTAGTCAAACTACTGCAATTACAAAAAGCTCTGCTTCCTAATCTCTCTAAATTATTGGGAAGATAGACTGTTTTAAATGAAGAACAATCATCAAAAGCTGATTCAGCTATTTCATTAAGATTGATAGGAAAAGTTAAATCTTCTAATTTTTCGCACCCTTTGAAAGCTGAATTGCCAATGGACACTAAATGAGTAGGCAAATCTAATTTATTCAAGTTGACGCAGCTACGAAAAGAATCATCACCTAATTTAGTGATGTTATCTGTTAAGGAGACTCTTTCCAAACTGACACAACCGCAAAAAATTCCATTAGGAAAGACATCAAGATCGGCATTGACTATGGCTTCAGATAATTTTTCACAATTTTTACAGAGATCTTCACCCAAATCCGTAACACTGTCAGGTATATCTATACTTTTTAAATTAACACAATTTTGAAAAGCCGCTCGACCTATGCTCGTAAGACCTGAATTTAATACAACACACTCTAAATTATAGCAATCTAAAAAAGCCTCCTCACCGATAAATTCCACCCCTTCTGGAATAATAACTTTGCGCAAATTCTGACATCGGTAAAAAGCCTTATCAGCTATAGCACATATTTTTGTTCCCAAAACATCACGAGGAATATTCATCTGACGCGCTTTGTCATCTATACAGCGCACCAAAACAATACCTTGATCGGATTTGCGAAAATCAAAATTACCTATAAAATTTACTAAAGAATCATGTTCATTTTCACCTTGAATATCATTAAATACCCAATCCATACGCTACAAAAAAAATTCCTTTCTCAGAAAAATAATATACAATTTTAAAACTCCCAGAATCCTTGATACCAAGGTCTTATCTGACCATCTTGATCAAAACCTAATCTAAATAACATATTGGGCCTAAATCTCCACTCCACTCCATAAACACTTTCATCCAAACCAGAATGACTATTCATTGTGCGAGTTAAAGTGAACAAAAATGTATCTTTGCTGTCGATAGCCTTAGCAATCTTGATAGAGTAGCTGTGCGGCGAAGTCATATCTACAGAGAAATCGGATAAGAAGAGCATCTTGCTTATTTCCTGCGTCAAAGGAGAGGCGAGGACTTTAGAGAGCATAGATATACCTGAAGTTCCTAGATTTACATCGGAAC
>JAFSXH010000222.1 GCA_017444165.1 bacterium
AACCGCTTCCTGATCTGTGGATGCTCAAAGGATCACCTAAACAGAAATTTACCCAATCTGGATCATTAAAATTACATAGCACCTTCCTGTCGTGCTCTGTCATGCGTTGTAGGTTGGCAATTTTGCCCCTGGCTCTTTCCCTATCTGAAGAATCACGGCTCTTCAGTCCAGGCTTTACCTTGGCTATCTGTTCCTGATAGCCTCTAATACGCTCTGAGAACCTACCTTTCAAGATCTTAACCATCTCATCGCGACTGACTTGAGTGTTACCATCGTTGAACTTGGTTGGCACATAGATGTAAAAACGCTCGTCAGACACTTCCTCGGCCTTTTCAGTCTCAGGGATAACTGCCGAAACCGCAATTTCTTGGGACAGAGGCCCACAACAGCGTTTACCGTCCTTATCTATAACATACTCGCATATGGACACAGTAAACTTAAATTCCCCTGGTTGGATCTGCGGAAAGACTTTAGACAAGTTCAACTCAAACTCTTTACCAGCGCGAGCCAACTCTAGGAGAACTATCTTGGCTGGTTCATCACCAATTTTAAAATTAATAAGAAAACCATCGACTAGACCCTGTTTACCAGCAACCGAAGCCTCTGGAACCTGAAAGCGGATGTTTTTACCATCAACTACTTCAAGCCCCTGAAATTTTGGAGCTGGTATAGCATAGGCAGTGACGCTCGTTTTTAGCGAATCATCCGAACCAGGAGGAAAGATCATCATAATCTCGCCCGCAATCAAACCCTTAGGTGAAGGTATAAAAAGACCGCGCGTCAGAGAAAATCCTCGTTTATCTGGTTCACAGTACAGAACCACCTGATCCGCGTTTTCTTGAGGAGCAACAATAACAGCACAATCGTTATCTTCTGTCAGAAGAATCCTAGCCATTCTACACGAGAAGGGGCCCGAAAAGTCAAGATCGATCTTCTCTGGCTGATTTGGTTTGACTTTTACCATCTTCATATAATTTCTAGAAGCAAACGAGCTCGACATATCACTAAATATGCTCTTACAATAGGAGACGAAATAATCTCCCAGCTTAACTTTGTCTATTTTAAAACACTTCATGAGTGGATCGCTGATATTGGGCTTACTGTAATATTCACGTGCCTCCATAAGGTGCTTGGCCTTAATTATACTGCTCTGACCACATTCTTTTCTGACAAACATAGCGAATTTAGAAAGCGCATAACCGTACTCTCCAGCTTCGTCACCTTCTTCGTCCTTGTCCATTGGATAATGGAAAAGGTATTCGTACGGACCGTCGCAGGTCAGTTCAGGATTAGTAGTGATAACCTTAACTGACTTGGACTTGTAGTAAGCACAAGCATCAGATTCAAGCAGAACTGTCACCATCTCATCAAATTTTTTAGAATTTACGCCGTAAGAAAAATGGTACTCTTCCTGGCAAATATGGAAGAGTTCATGAGTAATCGTAAGTAAAAGGTTATCCCAACTTTCTCCGCCTTTTTTAACTGTTCTAATCAAATCTGAACTTATATTTATTTCAATGTAAGGGTTGCGAAAGAGTGTGGAAGTTTGCAGGCCAAGAGCTTTCAGACCTTTCTTCAGATAAAAGCACACTGTATAGCTGGGCATCTTAACCTTAGCTGTTTGGCCAAGATAGTAGTACGCTACAGCTATCTGCAGTAAGCTTCTCTCTATATAAGGTGGAAATCGTTTGACCTGTTTTTTTAGCTTCTGGTACTCGGCATCCTTGTCCAATGCTTCCTCCACAGCTTTAGCTACCTCAGCATTAACTTCAAAACCCAGGACACGCCCAGCAGCATAATCTGCATACCCCAGCAAGCCTTCTTGCTTAACTTTTACATCATAGATAATTTCATTCTTGCGCTTAGTCAATTTGCCCATTTTATCATAAAAATCTTCGCTATAGAAATCTTTGTCCACATCATTACCGTTCCAAATCAGCTTAAAAGGTTCTGCATTAGTTGGACATTCAATATACCAATTATCGCCGTCTCTGCCGCAATAATAAGATACTTCTTCCCCATATTCTAACACGTAAGTGGCTCCGCTAAAGACCGCTGGAAGGCCTATGGTGACTACACATACGGCCGCCACGACAAACGAATTTTGATTGCTGTGAAAGGAAGCAGTCTGCCCCTTTATAGTAGTACTGTATTCGGATAGTTCTCCCCTATCAGTTAATCGATAAAAGCGAACTCGGTCATATAGACTCTTGTCAATTCCCAATTTGCTGAGATCAACACTCATCGTGTAATGGCCTGGAAGATGCTCATCCTCAGCTAAACCAGCATTAACTTCCCAGGCCGCGACGGCAAAAATCCCGAGCTCCTTCAACTGTTTATCGGCCGTCTGCACAATTTCATTAGGCTTAGTGACAGGTTTAACGACTAGTTCTCTATTCCCTAAGGCGTTCTCTGGCACGCTCAAAGTAACACCCTTCTGAATTTCACGGGTGAAAGCATTGCCACTGTTTTTTGAAGTAACATTAATGCGCCGACTGACAGAACCACCAGTATCAGGCTTATGAGGTTTATCGGGCCAGTAGTAAATTGCCAAAAACACACAACTAATTATAAAAAAAGATAGACCCAAACATGTAATTAAACACAGTGGAGACTTTTTGGCTTTGCCACTGTTGCTTCCATTGACGACTTCAATTTTAGGTGGCTCTGTTTTAGCTGGAGGAACATTCTGATTTAAAGCTCGTCCACAACCTGGACAAAATTTATTAGACTCAGAGAGTCCAGATCCACATTGGGCACAAAATTTAGCCATATGCCACCTGCCTAAAAGACTTAAAAACAATCCAAACTGCGATTTTATAATATTTTTAAACACAAACATTTATAAACCTGTTTTAGATAAGACTACAACGTACAAAAGCAACGTATCAGGCTTACAACGTAATAACACACAGTCATAGACGAAGTTTGGCCTTTTTAATTCGTAATTGGAATGAATTACTTATTTCTTTCTAAATAATTACGCATTACGAATTAAGCATTACTAATTGTTAGCAACAACTTTAGGCACAACACAAGGCTTACAACGCAAAAACGCACAGGATTACAACTGGTTGCATCTTGACTTTTGTGTTGAAAATAAGTACTATTCCGCATTGAGATTAAAAAAGAAAAGGGGGTGATTAATAGATGGAGACTCAAGTTCTCGAAGGCGAGCCCATTGAAACCGCTCTCAAGCGTTTCAGACGTCAGTGCCAGAAAGAAGGCGTGTTGGCTGAAGTCAAAAAGCGCGAATATTACGACAAGCCCAGTGTGCGTCGTAAGAAAAAGGCTATAGCGGCCCGTCGCCGTCGTCGCCGTTAAGATTGACAAGAACGCTCTCGCAGGTTATAAAGTTTGCGAGAGCATTTTTTTTGGTGGAGGAAATTTAAAATTGGGTCTATGGGATCAGATAGTCAATATATTTACTGGTAAAAAATATAGTGAAGTCAATGAAGAATTTTTTGCCAGTACAACTAGCAACGTTGGTTATGAAGTGAGCCAGGGCATAATTAATGTAATTAGGGCTATGAAAAATAATAGAATGCTGGGTTATAAAGCAGAAAGAGTCTTCTCCCCTAGCGGCACAAAGATAACATTTAATTTTGAAAAATTTGATATAGTCCTCATCAGAACAATTACACGCAAAAAAGTTAAAGATGAGATCGAACTGGAATATAATTTATCCGTACGCAACATGGCCTACTATGAAGATGAATTTTCTCAAAAGAGACAGATTCCCAACACAGTAAATTATGTCATTGACTCTATAGTCTTTGTCCAACATGTAAATGAAGGTAAAGTTTTCAATAGAGATATAATTTTTAAAGTAAAGAACAGTTATCTAGTTATCAGCCCCAAACTAACCAGTCGTTACCTCATCAGCACCGACCAATATTTGGAGGAAGGCGAGAGTATCGAGGGCGAGTTGCGGTTTGTGGAAAGATGATTTCTAAATATCCTCGATCTGCCAATCTATAGGCTCAACCCCATTTGCTTGCAAAAATTGATTGGTCTTACTAAAAGGACGAGAGCCAAAGAATCCCCTTGCAGCTGAAAGCGGACTGGGATGGGCGGCACAAAGGATGAGATGGCGAGGGTTATTTATGAGAGCTTGTTTGGCCTGAGCGGGCTTACCCCAAAGAATATGAACTACAGGGCGATCTATCTCATTGACAGCTTTAATTACCGCGTCGGTAAAATTTTCCCAGCCTTTCTTTTGGTGAGAAAAGGCTAAATGAGCCCTGACGGTCAAAACGGCATTTAACATGAGCACTCCCTGATCGGCCCACTTTTTCAGCCAGCCATTATTGGGTATGCGACAGCCTAGATCGTCGTGCAATTCCTTATAGATATTGACTAGAGATGGTGGTAACTGTTTTTGCTGGGGAGAGACAGCGAAACTTAACCCCATAGCTTGGTTTTCGTTATGATAAGGATCTTGACCTAAGATTAAAACTTTAACTTTACTGTAAGGGGTAAAGTGGAAAGCGTTAAAGATATCGTCAGCTTTAGGGTAGATAGTCTGAGTTTGATACTCCCTATACAAGAAACGGCGCAAATTTTGGTAATAATCCTTAGTAAATTCTTCGCCAATAACATTTAGCCAATCATTAGTTATTTTTGGCATAATTTTAACCTCACCAATATTTTAGAGGTTGCCTTAATTCAGCAAAATTGCTAAAATCTCCCCGAAGTTATGAAAGTGATGCAGGAAATATGAGCATAGGTTCCATTAATAATTTAAGTAATTTAACTTCCAGTTTGATCCAAGATAGGGCCGAACCTGTCGTCAACGCAGGTGTTTCTGAGCCTGAAGTTCCTCAAGAGAGTTTTACCCCCTCAGGGAAAGATTTTATAATTACCGGAGCAGATCCATCAAAAATAAATGAACTTAAAGCTCAGATTTTAAGTAACCATCATAACAAAATTACGGCAGATCTGCCGATAATTGGAGGTTTCTCCGTCACGTTGGGGGATGAAGATGAAGAAACTTTAATGCAGTTAGATATGGCCCGAAGAGAGGGCATTATTGGCAATTTCTGCGCCGATACACCCATAGATTTCACTAGTGACAGTATGATCGAATGTGGCTTAGATAATGGCGATGTCAAAGTTGGTAAAGATGCTAATATCATGTTTGGAGTCGATAAGCTCCACGAACAGGGAATCACAGGTAAAGGAAGCTGTATCTGTGTTTTAGATAGCGGCATTGCTCCCCACCCCGATCTCAAAGATCGCATTGTAGCTTTCAAAGATTACGTCAATGGAGAAACAGAGCCTTACGATGATAACGGTCACGGTACACACTGTGCTGGTATCTGTGCTGGAGACGGAACCAGTAGCGGCGGCAAGAATATAGGTGTAGCTCCTGAGGCCAACATAGTTGGCGTGAAGGTCCTCGATAAGTTCGGAGAGGGTTCGACTTCTGCTATAATTAAGGGCATCCAGTGGGCCATTTTGAATAAGCATAAGTACGGAATCGATGTTTTAAGCATATCCTTAGGGAGACCTATCGAGAGGACGCGCTTTTTAGATCCTATGACCATGGCCGTGCAAGTGGCCTATAGAGCGGGCTTATCCGTGGTCGTAGCCGCAGGTAACGAAGGTTCTGATCCTGAGACTATCTCTTCACCAGCCAACGCCCCCAACGCTATCACTGTTGGAGCTTTAGACGATGCTGGTACGCCAGAAACAAGCGATGACTGGGTAGCCTACTTCTCCAGTCAGGGGCCAACTAAGTTTGATCACCTCGATAAACCAGATGTCGTCGCTCCAGGCGTGGATATAATCTCTTGTTCCCATGAAGGTGACGGTTACGTCAAAATGTCTGGTACTTCGATGGCAACTCCCTTTACAGCGGGTTTGGCGGCCCTCATGAAACAAGTCGATCCCAAGATCAGGCCCAAACAGATTAAGAAGGTTCTCATGGAGACAGCCAATCCCATAGAGTACTGCAGACAGCACGCTCAAGGGGCTGGTGTTGTCGATCCTCTGGAGTCAATTGCTAAAGTTTCTGAAGGTAAAAAATCTTAAAAATGTCTACTCCAACCTCTGGCCGTTGGGTCGTCGGTATCGATTTAGGAACGACTAATTCTGCTCTCTCTCGTCTCTCTGTAGACAGCGATGAATCTTTAGAGAGCATCTTGATAACTCAGAGAGTCTCAGAGAATCAAGTCAGCCGCTTGGCAACTTTACCCAGTTTCCTCTACTTGCCAGGTGAACACGAACTGCCCCCTCACGCCGCTGATCTGCCCTGGACAAACGACATAGATTACATCGTAGGTGACTTTGCCCGCACTCAAGGAGCAAAGATTCCTGGTCGTGTCGTATCTTCGGCCAAATCGTGGCTCGCTCACCGCCGCGCCGAACCTAACGAAGCGATCTTACCCTGGGAAACGGTTAAAGATGGACGCAGAGTCAGTGCCTTAGAGGCCTCGCGCCGCTATTTGGCTCATATGCGCAACTCTTGGGATTACGAAAATCCACAAAATCCTCTAGCCTTACAGGAGATCGTCCTGGCCGTACCAGCATCTTTTGACGAAATAGCCCGCGATCTCACCCTAGAAGCGGCTGACAGAGCTGGTTTAGAACACGTTACTCTCTTGGAAGAACCTTTGGCGGCCTTCTACACCTGGCAGTGGCCCCGCCGCAAGACGTGGCGCAAAGATCTGCAGGGAATAGATGAGATCATCATCTGCGATATAGGTGGAGGAACGTGTGACTTTACAGCCATTAAGGTGACAGAAGAGGGCTTGAAACGTGTGGCCGTGGGCGAACATCTAATGTTGGGCGGAGACAATCTCGACATTGCTATAGCCCATATCGCCGAGCAGAAGTTAAAGACTAAGCTCAACCTTCTGCAGTGGGGCGTTTTACAACAACAGTGTCGTCAAGCTAAAGAGAAGCTCTTAGGTGAAGATCCGCCAGAAACTTGTCAAATAGTCGTCCCTGGTTTGGGTTCCCAATTGATCGCCTCCGTTTTGCAGACGGAGATCAGCCGTCAAGAGATAGAAGATCTCATCCTCAATGGCTTCTTCCCCGAAGTGGCCTTAGATGAACCTGTAAGCCATAAAAAACAGACAGGTTTACAAGAATGGGGACTCCCCTACGCCAGCGATCCCATAATCCCCCACCATTTAGCAGCCTTCTTGCGCACCCACAAACTCAATCCTCAGGCGATCCTCTTCAACGGAGGGGCTTGCCGACCTAAAGCCATCAAGGATAGGATGTGCAAAATCGTCTCTCAATGGTTCGGCCATGAGGTCAAAGTTTTAGAGAACGAGGCTGAACATTTGGCTGTAGCTCACGGTGCTTGTGCTTACGGCTGGTTAAAGTTGCATGGCCAAGAGCGCGTTCGCGGTGGTATCGCTCGCTCGTACTACGTGGGAGTGAGTCCGACTCAGGCTCTTTGCGTGATCCACCGCAACCAGGATGAGGGTGAACGCCAAGAGTTGAGTGAGCCTGAATTGAAGCTCCACGTGGGAACTCCAGTATCTTTCCCCCTCTTCTCCTCAACAGACAGACCCGAAGATAGTATAGGTCAAGTCATTGAGCAGGACAAACTCACCTCTCTGGGCTCTCTGGAGACGGTCATAGATGGAGAGAAGAATCAGGAGATTCCCGTCCGCCTAGCCGCTCAAGTGACAGAGATAGGCACGATGGCTCTGTGGGCCACTACGTTAGATCAACAGCGTCAGTGGGCCTTGCAGTTACCTCTGCGCGGACGCAAGCAGAAGAGGACAACCTTAGAGGTCCCGCCCCAAAAGTTACAGACGGCTCGCGACTTTATAAACAAAGCCTTCTCAGCTAAACCGACTAAATCAGAATACAGTGAGTTGCGTCCGCGTGCGCTATTAGGATTATTGGAAGCTCAATTAGGCAGACGCTCTAACTGGCCTTCGGGGTTGAACCGCACTCTGTGGGAAGACTTCTTCCAGCAGATAAACCGCCGCCGCTGTAGCCCGGAGTATGAAGCCGCTTGGTTCAATGGGGCTGGTTTCTTGTTGCGCCCTGGTATTGGCACACCGCTCGATAAGTGGCGCATAGAGCAGATGCAGAAGATCTTGCCCCAATGGTTGCAGTTTTCACAAGATGAAAACGTGCGCCGCGAATTTTGGGTCTTTTGGAGAAGGATCAGCGCAGGTTTAGAGACCGCCGCTCAATGTAACCTTTGGGCCACACTCTATCCACGCATAATCCCTGGCCGCCGCCACATTAAGAGCTTGATAAAACAACTCTTCCCCGCTGAAAAGATCGAGGTCATGCGTTTAGCTGTAAGTTTAGAGCGCATACCACTTTCAGAAAAAGAGATCTTGGGCAATGCTCTCTTCAGCGATTTTAAAGTGCGCAGTGAGTACGTCTGGCAATTATCCCGTTTAGGAGCACGCCGACTCATGGGAGCTGGAGCGCAGCACGTCCTGCCGCCTGAAGTCGTAGAACCGTGGATCAAAGCTATCTTAGATGCCAACAAATGGCCCGATCCTAGAGCCATAGGCCAAGCTGTAGCCGAAATGGGCAGATTTACCAACAACCGCGCCATCGATATAGACAGCCGTCTGCGAGAGAGGTTAGAGCAGAGGCTTATCAAGGAGAAGCTGACGCAAGAGGCTAGATGTGTGCGCGAATTTGTAGAGGAGCATGACGAGGAGAGTTCATCCGTACTCTTCGGAGAGGCATTGCCTATCGGGTTGAGACTCAATATTTAAATTGTACTCTGTGCGTCGTATTTAAAATTTGGCCTTTTGGGTTCTCCCTCACGCTCTTTAACAATTAGTAATGCTTAATTCATTTCAATTACGAATTACGCATTATGAATTACGAATTAAAAAGAGAGCGGTTTACCTCAAAAGGCCAAACTTCGTTTGCGACTGTGCGCTGTCCCTTGTACAGATTACTCTGGAATGTAATTGAGGGCCTGCAAAATCGGTACTTTCCATACCAAACAGATAAAGGCGGCCAAAGTCATGAATGTTCCCAAAGGCAGGGGATCTTTACTCCGTTTGCGCCAGATCAGCATCATGACTAATCCTGTCACAGCACCCAGAATGAAGCTCATGAAATAGGATATTAAGCCCATATGCCAACCCAAAAAGGCTCCGATCATGGCGGCTAATTTTATGTCACCCGTACCCATAGCCTCTTGACGGATTATCCAGCCACCGATAATCTGAATGGCCCAGTAAAAACCTGCTCCTAACAGTATTCCATAAATCGAAGAGAGTAAGTTAAAAGTGCAGGGAGCGGCTAACATGTATTTTACTAAAAATTCTGGAACCATCGGATAATCTAAGAAATAGAGATCCTGGCGAAAAGGAATAAAAGCACTGCCCAAAAGACCGACAAACATTCCTCCATAAGTTATGGAATCGAGAATTATCCAATGATCTA
>JAFSXH010000223.1 GCA_017444165.1 bacterium
ACAATTAGCAATTAGTAATGTTCAACTATATGTGCAGTAACGACTGCGTTTTTCTTCTTCTAAAGTTTTAGCAGGAGTAACCTAGTTTAATCGAAAGCGTGGCCGAGTTTATCGCAATCCGCCAGGAGACTCCTTACCCTTAGGTAGGAGATGAATGGCGGTGTTTTGAGCGGGTTCGATGCCCGCGAAAAACACAAAACTCTGTAGCTCATCTTGCAAAGCTATAACTATTGCTGTACAATACCCTGCAAAAGTAAGCAGAACTTCGATTTCGAGGAACTGTGTAGGGGGCTTTTGGACAGCCCCTTGAGAATAAGGGTGTCCTGATAGCTAACTCCTTCGGGATATGCTGTTAGGCGTTAGTCCATATACCAAACTTCTCGAGAATCTCCAGCTTCTATAAGCGGGAGAGGTTCAATTCCGCTTATGTTTTCTGAACTTTTTACAGCCTTCGGGTTGATCTTTTTATTGCTTTTGGCTACAGCTTTGGCTGTGGCTACTGAATTTGCGGTAGTTTCTGTTGATAAAGAGCAGATAAGAGAGATTGCTTCCAGCAGAAAGAATAACTACCGCTCTCTAGCGCAACGTCTTTTGCCACATTTGAAAGATAACTCCACTTTAGATCATTGTGCTTCGGCGTGTCAGATAGTTATAACGTTGGCCAGTTTAATCATTGGTAGTATAGGTGAGATGTACTTAGCTAAGTTTTTAATTGAGCCTCTGAATTATGTCGTCTCTTCACCTGAAACTGTGGCCCATATTGCGAGTGTAGTTATAGTTATAGCTTTTACAATTATTCAAGTCCTCTTCGGCGAACTTTTGCCTAAATCTATTGCTACACGTTACACAGAAAAAGCGGCCCTTTTTTTGGTTCGTCCTTTAGATATTACTATAAAATGTACGAATTTGTTTATTAAATTTTTAAATGGTTCGGGTATATTAGTTTTAAAACTGTTTGGCGTAAAACCTCAAGAAGAGCACAGTCACGCTCGCAGTTTAAAAGAATTGATCTATATGGTAGGAATGAGTGCTGAATCTGGAGTTATTGACCGTGAAGATCAGGATCGTTTGACTTCGGCTTTGCGATTCTCTCAATTGAAAGTGGGCAACGTTTTCAATCACAATGAGGCTGATGAAGAACTTTATTTTGGAGTGCGCTTGCGGGCGGATGAAAAGCAGGCGGAGAACAAGTTGCACAGACTCATTCGTGCCAATTTAGATGATAGTATGGATAAGGTTTTAAAAATTTTCGATGAGTCTCCTTACAGTCGTCTGCTTATTTTTGGCAAAGGAGAGGACAGTAAAAGTGTTGTTGGTCTAGTTCATATTAAGGATTTAAGTTTTGCCATTGCCAAAGGATTATTGGAAGAGGCCCTGCGCAAGAGCGGTCATAAGTATTTGAAAGATTTGAGTTTAGAGGAATTTGATTCCATCTATGCTGATATAGACAATGAAGTACAAAAAAATATTGAACTTGATAGAGAGAAGCGAATCGAAGAGATAGAGAAATCTACCGATTTAGAGACAGATAGCAGAAAGAAGCATCGTGAGATACATAAAATTGAGGAAGAGACTCATAAGCGTTTGAGTAGTGAAATATTATTTCAGCACGGTTTTATCAAGCGAGATCTCTTTGTTGATTGTGATTTAGATGATGAATTGGGAGATGTAGAAGAGGAATTAAATTCGAGCTACGCTTCTTTAGCCGTGGTTAAAGATAAAGAACAGAACGTGTTGGGTATTTTGACGATGGAAGATATTTTAGAGGTGCGCTTGGGAAGTAATATTGATGATGAGACCGATTTGGCTCTCAAGAAGAAGAAACTCGTCTCCTTGAAAAAAACTAAAATGGCGGGATTGTAAAATATTATGATATTTTATAATCTTTTCATGCAATTTTTATTTTTGCTCCTCCTCATAGGTATCAATGCTTTTTATGTGGCTGCAGAGTTTGCTCTGTTAAATTCGGCTGATCTTACCTTAGATTCAATTATAAAAGATGCTAAAGAGGGTAAGAACAAAAAGGATGGGGCTTGGGCTAGCCATTTTAAAAGCCTTAAGATGGATGCCACTAAGTTGGATAATTATTTCACTGTTGTTCAGGTTGGTATTACCTTTTCCAGCTTGGGTTTAGGTGTTTACAGTGAGAGAGCTTTTGTGGATCTATTTATAAAATTCGTGCGCTATTGTGGATTTAATATTACAGATGGATCTTCTCTGGTTCATATTTTTGCCTCTTTAGTTTCGATTCTTTTATTGACCTATGTTCATGTCGTACTTGGTGAGATGGTTCCCAAAACTTACGCTTTACACTTTCCTGTGAAGGTTGCTCGTTTTGTCTTCCGTCCCATGCAGATAAGCAGTATCATATTTCATCCTGTGGCCGTTTTGTTAAACAAAATGAACAATTTTTGTCTGCGTGTTTTGAAAATTGATATTAATCAACATATAGATCATTCTGTATCTAAAGAAAAATTGAATAGTGCTTTGGAAGCTAGTATAGATGAAAACATTTTGGATGATGAAGACGGTGAGGTCGTTCATGGTCTTTTAAGTTTGGATAATACCATTGTGCGCAATGTTATGGTTCCGCGCACTGAGGTTATTGCTTTTCAATCTTCAACTAAGGTTGTCGATGTTCTGCTCAGCATTCAGCAATTTAGATGCAGTCGCTATCCCATATATGATAAGGATCTCAATGATACGAAAAAGTTGGTCTTAGTTCGCGATCTTTATAGGGCTGTTCGCAATGGACACGGTCAAGATCCCGTCAGTATGTATTGCAAAGATTATCCCATCATTCATGAATTGGTGACTTTGGAAGTAGCTTTTGAGGAGATGTGTAAAGAGTCTGTACACATGGCTGCAGTTGTTGATGAAAAGGGTGGAATAGCGGGGATTATAACTTTAGAAGATGTTATGGAAGAGATCATTGGTGGAGAGGTCTACGATGAATTTGAGGAAGAGGAACGGCCTCCAGTCAAATTTGATAAGAGTTCTAACAGTTGGGAAGTAGAAGGTATAGTGGCCCTCAGCGATTTGGACGAATTGTTAAATAAGTCATTGAGTGATGACTTAGAAGAGTCTCTGCTTTTTATCCTCAAAAATGAGTTGTTCCCTCGCTGTGATAAACTTTTGCGTTCCGTTTTAGGCAAAAAATGTAGCCACGATTTAGGTGAGGAAGCGATCAAAAATAGAGTAGATGAAATTATAGAAGATCTTATCTATGAATCTGACAATAATATTGAAGAATGGATTAAGGATAAGTGCCAAAACTTAGCGGACGAAGAGTGTGAGGATATGTTCGCAACTTTGAGCGAATATCTTGATGAAGAAGATGCACAAACTGTGGGCGGATTAGTTATGTCTAAATTAGCTAAGTTACCTACAGGCAATGAAAAAGTAAACTATCACAATATTTTGGAACTCCACGTTTTGGAGGTCAGAGACAGAGCTCCGGCACTCGTTGAAATTCCTATAGATGAAAGTGATTCTTTTGATGAAAAATTCATGGAATTGCAAGAGGATCTTTTAGAACAGATTAAAGATGAGCTAACCAACATAGACGCAGTATATAGGCTGGATGTGAAGTTGAAGTAAGCATTGTAAAATGCTGTTACAAATTGTATTTGTTAAACTCGCTGTCAAGGTTTTTTTGTCGTCTTTGCATAATACCATTACAAATGGCTGGGCAACTTTTGTGTATTTTGTGGGTTGAACTGGCTTTAGTAGATATTAAGGAGGCTGCCTATGGAGATTAAGCATATTTTACTCATCTTAATACTCATTTTTGCGGCGTGGGCTTGCATTGATTCTGAACAGGTGAGTTCGCGCGAGAATCCTGAGAAAAAAGGCGGAAATGTAGGAGGTAAGAGTAGTTTGGTAACTGAGAAGAAGTTCGATTTCGACCTATCTACAGCTACAGAGATTGCTGATTCTGGCTCAAAGGGTGAAACTCTCTTGAAGGGCGAGCCTATCTCTAGTGGGCGGGCGCAGGAGATCTTTAAGCGTCTGCCTGAACTGCCCAGTGATAACTCTTTAGCGAAGGATTTTAATAGACGCAAAGATACCATGCCTGCACCTCGCGGTGGAGAGACTATCAAGGTCTCTTTTCCCCCTGCCGAAGAGTTGGCTCCTCCTAAAGTTGAGTCTGAGGCTGAAAAAGAGGGAAAACCTGCTATCTTAGAGCGTTATTCTCCACAGGGCAATATAGATCGCACTAAAGCTATCTCTTTAACCTTTGATCGTTCAATGATCGCTTTGCAGGATGTGCAGAGTGCTAATTCTATTGCTCCTGCTACTATTAAGCCAGAAGTCAAAGGCCATTGGCGTTGGGTCGGTACGAAGACGGCCCTTTTTGAGGCTGAAGGTACATTTTTACCTATGTCTACCGATTACACGGTAGAGGTCAGCAAATCTTTGAAAGATGCTAACGGCAGGCCCATTGAAAAAGACTACAGCTTTAACTTTACTACAGCTACTTTGAAGATTATAGGCAAATCTCCCTATGCTGGAGCTGTGACTGGGCCTCGGCCTTCGTTCTATTTGGCCTTTAACCAGAGCGTGGATGTCAATCGCCTCAAGGAATTTATAACCTTGAGAGAAGGTAACTCTACAGAGGTTGAGATCGAATTCTTGCCCGCTAAAGATGCCGCTAAAGAAGGATTCTCTAATCTGAAAGATCTTCCCGATGATCGTTATGTGATCTTTAGACCTAAAAATGATCTTAAAGCTGACACTAAACATACGGTTACCTTGGCTAAAGGAGCGGTTTCTCAAGAGGGACCTCTGGTAACTTCCGCTGATGAATCTTACTCTTTTAAGACTTATCCGCCTTTAACCATAGTAGATACGAATGCTGACAATCTTTGGGGTAGGGACAGTCTTAGTCCCTATGATGACTGGATTATTAGATTCAGTAACTCTTTGGATGGAGAGACTTTTGCCCCTAAAGATATGGTCGTCTCTGTTGCTCCAGAGGTCAAGAATTTAAATACTTCGATCACTGGTTCAACTTTGAAGATCTCTGGCGATTTTGAAGCTAACCAGAAGTACATTATTACCATCTCTGCTAAGACGACTGATATTTATGGTCAAACTTTGGGCCACGATCAAAAATTAGCTTTTAAAGTGGGCGATTTTGATCCCTTCGTCTTTATCCCAGGTAAAGATCTGCGTGTTTTGGAGGCTACTGGCCCTAGAGTCTTCAATATCTACACGGGCAACGTTAAGAAGTTTAGAGCAAAATTGTTCAAAGTAACTCCCGAAGACTACCAGACATTTTACGCAAGTGGCAACT
>JAFSXH010000224.1 GCA_017444165.1 bacterium
AAAGCCTTTTTCAAGACAAAACGCGTCTGAGCCATCGGCCCCTCAAAGGCATCAACTACTAAAAGGCAACCATCGACCATGCCCAAAATACGCTCTACTTCACTGGAAAAATCTACGTGTCCAGGAGTATCTACAATATTTAATGTCACATCATTATAAATTACGGACGTATTTTTAGCTAAGATAGTAATACCGCGCTCGCGTTCCAAATCGCTAGAATCGAGGACACGATCAGCAACTTCCTGACCAGCTCTAAACGCTCCAGCTTGACGCAACAGACCGTCAACTAGCGTGGTTTTACCGTGATCGATGTGGGCGATTATCGCCAAATTTCTTAAATTTTTTCTTTCCATAGCCGTAGATTATAGCCTAAATCGACCTTTTGAGGAAGGGCTAAATTTACTTAGAGTAAATAAAACTATATCTTCTAGAAAGAGAGATTGATAATTTGCCAATTTCCACCAATTCTAAGCGCGTGGCCTTGATAACTGGAGCTTCATCGGGAATAGGTAGAGCCGCCGCTAAAGCTCTAAATTTAAGGGGTTGGATCGTCTACGGAGCAGCTCGCCGTCAAGAACGTTTACAAGAATTGAGATCGTTAGGGCTAAAGACCCTCACTTTAGACGTGACAGATCCCTCTTCTGTGTCTACTTGTGTAGGTTCACTGATCGAAAGTGAAGGGCAGATAGATCTCCTAGTCAACTGCGCAGGCTACGGCTCTTATGGAGCCTTTGAAGATGTTCCCTTAGAAGAGGGTCGCCGCCAATTTGAGGTCAACCTCTTCGGTTTAGCCGCCATGAGTAAAGAAGTTCTCCCCTTCATGCGCCAAAATAACTCAGGGCGCATTATCAATATTTCTTCTATGGGCGGACAGATCTACACCACCATGGGCAGTTGGTATTATGCCTCTAAAAGGGCGGTAGAGGGCTTAACCGATGCCATGCGCAATGAGGTAAACCAATACGGCATAAAAGTTATCTTGATCGAACCAGGCATGATAAACTCTGAATGGTCTAATATCGCTGTAGAATCTATGGAGAGATACTCAGCTCAAGGCCCTTATGCCAAGTTAAGTTCCTACATGCGCCAGATCTTAGATATAGGATACAATCCAAAAATGGCTGGAACTCCAGAATACATAGCCGACCTAATAGTCCAAGCCGCTGAGAGCAAGTATCCAAAATTGCGCTATGCTGGCCCCTGGGATGCTAAGTTCTTGCTCTTCTGGAAGAAATACTTACCCGATAGAGTCTTCGATATTATTGTAAAGTTGCTCTGTTGCAGATGTCTCTAAAAAGATTTCTAACTGATATACAAGAATTGAAGAGTCTGCCACGTTCGGGCTGGTTGCGTGTAGGGCTAGAGAATCCTGAGAGTGTAGCCGCCCACTCCTGGGGTGTGGCTACTATTTGCCTCCTTTTGTGTCCCCAAGGCTTAGATAGAGAGAAGGTTTTAGAGATAGCTCTGCTCCACGATCTAGCGGAGGTAATAGTTGGTGATATAACTCCCCAAGATGGTCTAAATGAGGCTGATAAACATCAAAAAGAACTTGAAGCCTTCAAAAATTTAGTGCAAGATCTCCCCGAACGAGAGAGGCTCTTAGCACTCTTTCAGGAGTATCAAGAGAACACCACACCTGAGGCTAGTTTTGTACATATTGCCGATAAGCTGGATATGTACTTTCAAGCCAATCACTACGAAGATAAATACAAAAAAGATCTGAGCGAATTCAAACTTTCAGCTTTTAAATATCTACAAGGAATGGAACTGGTCGATTAAATTATGGATATAGGCATAGATGCGACTTTCTTACCTAGAGATCATCGCGGTATGGGTATGGTACTGCGCAATTTTTTGGAAGGTTGGCAACAACTGCAACCCGATCATAAACTGTACTTTTTGACGTCCAAACCAAAACTTTTAACAGCCATCAAAGAAGAGTGTTCTAAATTAGGCCCCTGTTCTACTTTCAGTAACGCTCCTAAATTAGATGTAGTTTGGTATCCTTGGGATCGCGTAGACTGCCTTTTGCCTTGTGCAAAAGTATTGACGATTCATGAAGCCGATCTTTGGTGGGAAGAACGCGGTAAAAACAGATATAGAGACTGGGACTTTTTAGCAAAAGAGTTAGATCAGATCGCCACAGTTTCTGATTTTAATAGTCAAAAACTCTTAAAATATTTTAATAATCAATCTGCAGAAAAGATCACAGTCTGTTACAACGCTATAAACGATATTTACGCGGAAAAACAGAAAGATGCTAATTTCAATAATGAAGAGAACCACCGAGATTTTCGCCGAAAGTACACTGACGATAGCCCCTTCCTCTTGTTCGTGGGAGCTCCTGACGAGGAGCGCAAGAACTTTCTAGGACTTCTGGAGGCCTTGAATATTCTTAAAGATGATAATAACTTACATGTATTAGTTGTCGGTAGTAAGCCAAATTTCAAATTGAGTTTATGGCAGAACTTTTTTCCTAATGATCACAGCAAATATATAAAAGCTATGGAAGCTCAATGGGAAAAGGTTAAAGATCGCGTCCATTTTACGGGCAAAATTCCCCCTGAAAATATTCTCACTATAGTTATGGCCTATTTGAGTTGTGAGGCTTTTATGGCCATATCGCACCACGAAACTTTCTTCTTGCCCATAGCCGAAGCCATGGCCTCACAAGCTGTAGTTATCAGTTCTAAAGAGAGTGCCTTGCCAGAGATTGGCGGTTCTGAGACACCTTTTTATTACGATCCCAACACCCCTGAGCAGTTAGCTAAGACGATAAAGAGTGTTTTAACTCTGAAAAAGGGCTTAAACGAAGCGGAGATACTCCCTAATAGATTACTTTTAGGACAGACTAGGGCCTCTCAATTTAATGTTTGCAATCACACCAAAAAGATGCTGGAGATCTTTACAAAAGCTCTGGAGGGAAAAAAATGAACTTAATAGAGTACGATAAAGCACTTAATATATGCAATAATTTTAAGAATCTGCGCATATTAGTTGTCGGTGATCTCATGTTAGATTATTGGGTCTGGGGTACGGTCTCGCGCATAAGTCCCGAAGCCCCCGTTCCCGTCGTCGATATTGCCCACAACTCTTACACTCCAGGTGGAGCGGCCAACGTTGTAGCTAATCTGAAGACTTTAGGGGCCAAAGTAGACCTCATGGGTGTGGTAGGTTCGGATGATGCGGGCAGACGTTTGCGCCTGATGCTGCGCCGCCAAGAGATAGGCATAGATGGAGTGATAGTGAGCGAAGATTACCCCACTATCATGAAGACGCGCATTATCGCCAACAATCAACAGGTTGTGAGGGCAGACCTCGAGCTGAGAGCCAAGATAAAAGACTACGTCTGGGCGGATCTGCTCAAATGGGCCCAAGCTAATAAGGATAATTATGATGCTGTGGTCATATCTGATTATGATAAAGGTTTGCTCTGGGATGAACACGTTCCCGATATTGTCAATATTTTTGCTAATACACCAATAATAGCAGGCCCCAAGCCCGTAAACTTAGAGCGTTTTAAGGGCTGTGAATTGATAACCTTAAATGCCAAAGAGGCTAAAATGGCCTCAGGATGTGATACGGGCAATATTGCGGGCTTAGAAAAAGCGGGGCAAGTTCTCTTAGAAAAGCTCAATTTAGGTTCGGTGCTAATAACCTTGAGTGAACGCGGCATGGCCCTCTTCCGCAAAGATCAACCGATGTTGAAAGTTCCCGCCCTGGCTTCTCAAGTTTACGATGTCAGCGGGGCTGGAGATACAGTCTTGGCGGCAATGGCTCTGGGTATAGCCAGTCAAGCCCCCATTAAGGAAGCCATGAATTTAGCCTCTCACGCCGCCGCCGTGGTAGTGCGCAAAGTCGGCACAGCCACCGTCAGCACGGAAGAGCTTTTAGATT
>JAFSXH010000225.1 GCA_017444165.1 bacterium
ATGCGCTCGTCTATTCCCTCATAGTGGCCACAGATCATTATTAAGTGCTCTTTCTGGGATAATTCTTCTACTTTAGCCTGTTTTAAGGGAGTTCCCTGGGGAGACATATAGATTATGTAAGGGGAATGGCCTTCTTTGAGTGCGTCTAGAGCCGTCCCTAGGGGTTCTGGCTGCATAACCATACCACAGCCTCCGCCGTAGGGTATATCATCGGTCTGGCGGTGGCGGCCTTTGCCGTAATCGCGCAGATCGACTAAGTTTAGATTTAGAAGGCCCTTCTTTTGAGCTCTGGCGGGAATGCTCGTATAAAGGGGGGCGAACATCTCTGGGAAGGTGGTGATTATGTCTATCTTCATAAGTTTAGTCCTCGGGAAGGTACATCCTTATAAAACCGCCCTCTAGGTTTATCTCTTTGACAAAATCTTCCACCGCAGGAACCATCAGTTCGTGACCGTGATCATCTACCAAATATTGATCGCAACCTGGGAAGGGGAGTATCTCTTTGAGATGGCCCCTCTCTTGTTCGTATTGATCGATAATCTTTAAGCCGATTAGCTGGAATTCCCAATATTCACCCTCTTCTAGGGGCATAAGCTCGTTAAAAGGTACACAGATCTTCCAGTGGCGGTAGGTTGCCACTTCTTCAGGGGAATTTATGCCCTCCACTTTTAAGAGTATGTAATCTTTATGGAAACGAGATCCTAAAAGTTTTCGTCTGTAGCTGTCGCCGTGAGGAGAGACTAGATAAATTTCTTTTGTCTCCTTGAATCTTTCGGGAAAATCTGTGCAGATCTTAGCTTTGATCTCTCCATGTACTCCAAAAGAAGTTGAAATTGTGGCGATAGTAATTAATTCTTGAGAATTATCTTTTTTTTCCTGTGACATTGATTCTTATCTTCTAAAAGACGAAGAACCAGTAATAGTTAGTTACTGGTTCTCCTATAAACTAGATTATTTCTACCATAACCCTCTTGTTTTCACGCAGACCAGCCGCTTTTACGAGTGTACGTATGGCTTGAGCAGTCTTGCCTTGACGGCCGATCACTTTGCCCATATCCTCGGGAGCAACTCTCAGTTCAAGGATTATAGAGCGTTCGCCCTCAATCTCCTGAACTCTAACTTGGTCTGGGCTATCCACGAGTTGGCAGGCTAGATATTCTAACAAGCCTTTCATGGCAAGGCCTCCTATTGCAAAAGTTTACTCTTCAGCCTTTTCCTCAGCCTTTTTGGGAGCGGGATAAACGTAATCTTCACCGTAAAATTCTTTCCAAAGTCCGTTGCTGACCAAAAGATCGCGTACGGAATCAGTGGGTTGAGCACCGTTTTTGAGCCATGAGAAGATTCTATCTTTATTCATAACTACGGTAGCGGGCTCTGTGCGGGGGTTGTAGTGACCGAGAATCTCAATAAAACGACCATCGCGAGGACATCTAGCGTCAGCAGCTACTATACGATAACTAGCCTGTTTCTTGCGTCCTACTCTGCGAAGTCTAATGCGAACCATTGATTGGTATCCTCCTGTGTTTTTTTCTGCTATTAGCAATCTTTTAAATAAAATTTATCTGTTAAAATGGCAATTTAAAGGGCATAAGACGCTTGCCTTTGCGGCTCTTGGCTAAACCAGTGACACCCTTCATAAACTTGCGTAGCTCCTCATATTGCCTGATGAGAGCGTTGACCTCATTAACTTGAGTACCGGAACCTTTAGCTATGCGGCGGCGGCGAGAGGCGTTGAGAATATCGGGATCGCTCCTCTCTTGAGGGGTCATAGCCTGGATTATGGCCTCGATGCGCTTAATCTGAGACTCACCTACAGGCATATCTTTGAAGGCGTTACCGATACCTCCAGGCAACATCTTCAATATTTCCTGCAGAGGCCCCATGCGCCTGATCTGTTGCATCTGCTCTAAGAGATCGTTGAGATCAAACTTGTTCTGCATAAGCTTACTTTGCAGTTGATCGGCCTTCTCTTTGTCCATCGTCTGTTCAGCCTTCTCAATGAGGCTGAGTATATCGCCCATGCCCAAAATGCGGCTGGCCATGCGATCGGGATGGAAGGGTTCGAAGCCGCTGATCTTCTCACTGACACCGACAAACTTCAAGGGGGCTCCAGTAACTCTCTTGACGGAGAGGGCGGCTCCACCTCTGGCATCGCCATCCAATTTGGTCATGATCACGCCAGTTATGCCCAAAGAGTCGTTGAAACCTTTAGCTACATTTACGGCATCCTGGCCCGTCATAGCGTCGACAACCAAGAGGATCTCCTGGGGGGAGACGGCCTCGCGCTGTCTCTTAAGTTCATCCATGAGTTCGGCATCGATATTGAGCCGTCCAGCGGTATCGATAATAACCACATCTTTGCCCATATCTTTGGCTTTTTCGATAGCCTTAGTGCTGATCTCTACGGGATCTTTGCAATCATCGATCTTAAAGACGGGGACGGCGATCTGTTTGCCTAAAACTTCGAGCTGGGTGATAGCGGCGGGGCGATATATGTCGGTAGCCACTAAAAGGGGCTGGTGGCCAGAACTCTTGACGTAATTGGCCAACTTGACAGAGGTTGTCGTCTTACCAGCACCGTGCAAACCGCAAACCAAAAAGACGGTAGGAGCTTTGGGGGCGTATTCTAAACGAGCCGTATCCGAACCCATCAATTCTATGAGCTCATCGCGCACGTTCTTTATAACTTGCTGACCTGGAGTCATGCTCTTGAAGAGCTCTTCACCGATAGTCTTCTCGCGCACACTGGCCGTAAATTCCTTGACGACCTGCAAACTGACATCGGCCTCCAAAAGAGCGCGACGCACCTCGCGCAAAGCCTCATTTACATCATCTTCAGTTAATCTGCCGCGACTGCTTAGCTTCTTAAATACAGCATTCAATCGCTCTGATAAAGATTCGAACATTACTTAACCGCCCTAAAAGCTATACCACAAATTAGCGCACATTATAATGCTTTGGCCGCTTTGTAGTCAAGGTCTAAGTTGGGCAGGAAGTGAGCCTTTTCTTGTCGTACGGGCGGCGGAGAAATTTTCGATATTTTGAGGCGCGATACTGCCTCGCATAGGAATGTGTAAAATTTGGATATGTATAAAGAGATTTTGATCTCCATCGATGATCGTGAAGGTCGGGCTACAGTCTTAGAAGATGGCAAAGTGATGGAAATATTGATAGCCCGCAAAGAGCGTCAGGTGGGATGTATTTTTAAAGGGCGCGTTTCCGATGTTTTACCAGGGATGAATGCCGCTTTCGTGGATATTGGTCTGGAGAGAAACGCTTTTTTATGTGCTAACGATGCCGTAATCGAAGAAGGGGATGCTCGCATAGAGATAGACGAGGTCATTAAACCCAATCAGGAGATTTTAGTTCAGGTACTCAAGGAAGCTATCGATGCCAAAGGGGCCAGAGTTACTTCCCATATAACTCTTCCTGGTCGTTATTTAGTGCTGTTGCCTTCGGCCAAGTATGTCGGTGTCTCCAGGCGCATTGAAAGCAACGAAGAGCGCAAGCGTTTGAGTGATGTAGCCGAGAGTTTGCGCCCTGAGGGTATGGGAATTATCGTGCGCACGGCCGCTGAGGGTCACAATTTGGAAGAGTTGAAGAGCGATATGGATTATCTGCTCAAGGTCTGGGAGAAGGTCATGAGCAACTCCAAGAATAGCCATGCGCCTGCCTTAGTTTACCAGGAACTCGATTTAGTCAACAAAGTAATGCGCGATATTTTTACCGAAGATGTTGATCGCTTAGTTATCGACAATGTTCAAGAGTACAACAATATGCGCGAGCGTCTGGAAAATACCGATCCAGAGATGTTGAACAAACTCTTCCTTTACACTGACAGTCGTCCTCTATTCGATCTTCACGATGTTGAAAAAGAATTTGATAATGCTTTGAGTCGCCGTGTATGGTTAAAATCTGGCGGTTATCTGATAATTGATCGCACTGAGGCTCTCTGGGTGATCGACATTAATACGGGTAAGTACACGGGCAAAGACAGATTGGCTGAGACGATACTCAACACCAATTTAGAGGCCTGTAAGGAGATCTGTCGTCAATTGCGCATGCGCGATATGGCGGGGATCATTATTGTTGATTTTATCGATATGGAATCTATCGACGATCAGCGCACCGTTTTAGAGACCTTGGGCGAAGAGCTCAAAAAAGATCGCACACGCACCAATTTGGTCGGTATGACTGAGTTAGGATTAGTGCAGATCACCCGCAAGCGCGAAGGCAAGGATTTAGATGGCATAATGCGCGATACTTGTCCCGTCTGTCACGGACGCGGCAAGGTTCTCTCTCCTAAATCTGTAGCTTTGAGAGCTTACAGAAATATCATTAAAGAGATGAATATCTGGCATAGGGATGTGGCTATAATAACTATGTCGCCTATGGCCGCTTTTGAGTTCGCTGGGAGTGATGGGGAAGAAGCCAAGCAGATAGCTAAGGCTTGCAATATAACTATTCGCGTTTTAGCTTCAACGAGCGTACATATTGAGAGTTTCAATGTAGCCTTTGGAGATAAGTCCCTCTTAGGTGAACATCCTTTGCTCTCCAATGGTCAACAAGCTAGGGCCGTGCTTCTGGAGAATACCTGTGTGGATGATGGTTCGGCTTTGGCTATAATCAACGGCAACTTAGTCTGTGTTCCTAATGGTTGTGATAGAGTCGGCAAAGAGGTCGTTCTCAAAGTTGTAGACTCTGGAGCTTATGTGAGCAAAGCGGAGATCGTTCGCTAGTCTTAGTATCGAGTGAGGAGGCTGTGATGAAGAAGAGCCTGTTTGTCGGTTTGGTCTGTCTAGTGGCTTTAAGTTGGAATATCTTTGGCTGTGACTGTACTAGTTTTGAATCCACTGCCAATAAGGGCAAAAAGGCAGAGGAAGAAAAGTTCGCGCCTCCTCCGGATATAAGCAAGCGTCCTTTCAAAGTGGCTGAAGATCTTTTAGAATCGATTAAAAAGGGAGAATATTCTAAGGCCTACAGTTATATGAGCGTGGGAGCTAAGGCTAAGGTCAGTGAAGATAAGTTTTCTGCTGAGTTGAAAAATTATATGTCAATGGCCTCTACGAAGAGCTATTATGTGACGCGCTATGTAGTTAATGAAAAAGTTATTGGTTCTAGCAAAGCTGTAGTTACAGTAGAAGATAAGAAGTATCCTAATGCTCCTCAATGGATCTGGGAGTTTGAGAAGACTTCTAAGGGTTGGAAGGCCAACAATATCGATTTACCGCCGCTTTATGAGTATCAGAAGCCCAAAAAAACAACGCAAAAATAAGTCGTAATTTCGGATTGAGGTGTCAGTGGGATGGCCTGCTTTTTGGTTCCTGTCGCTGAAGCGGTCGTGGTGAGCGCGGTCACTAGGAGTTGTGAACGAGCTCATCACAGTTCTCAAGTGATTGATGCAGTGCCTTGGGTTCGTAAGTTGCGCTGGCTCAATTACCTTCTGTTGGGCGGTTCTGTCTTGTTGGCCTTTGAGCATGTGTGGCACGGCGAGATCGTTCCCTGGTTTCCTTTTTTTACTTCCGCTTCTAATCCCACTGATTTAACGGCCATGCTCAAAGAAATGTGCACTGTGGGTGTGGCTATGGCTGGTCTTATAACAATTGTCTGGCTGGCAATGTGTCTAGTCGCTGACGCTATCGTCAGGCGGTCAACAGTCTCTGAAGTTTAATTTCTCTCTAAATAGGTTGCTTCTGGCTTTTTTTTGAGGAGGCCTGCTTATTACTCTCTTAATTACCGTTTTTGCCGCCGTTTTTAGTACAGCTTATTGGTACGCCCACGCTCCCAAAGATGAGATGAAGGTTGATATTCTCTGTTGGTTATATTGGGGAGCTTCGCTTATGTGGCTGGTTGATGCTCTTTTTGAATACTGGGAAGAGGGGGCAAAGTACTTTACTCCAGTTCCTGCCAATATGCTAAACGATGCTTATTTGGGACTGGCTGTTGTAGCTCTGGGGCTAGTTATCTGGATAGTTCGCCTGCTGATCTTAGATCCCAAAGGTGCTATAAAGGCCTTGCTCTTAGATAAATCCAATCTGTGAGTTGGTGTGGGAAATTTGAAATTTTCACTCCTCTTTCTCGCTAGTGTCCGTTGTCTTTGTCTCAGGCAATTTGTCAATGGAAGTGGCATCGTTGTAGGCTTTGCGCAGAGAACCCAGAGCCTCGCCTAGGGAGCGGCCTATCTCTGGCAACTTTTGGGGGCCGAAGATTAACAGTGCAACGACAGCTAGAAGAAAAAGTTCGCCTGGTCCCAGATTAAATGGCATAATCTTAGAGTCCCTTTCTCAAAAGAAGTAGGAAAATATTTTGGCTAAATTG
>JAFSXH010000226.1 GCA_017444165.1 bacterium
ACCACCTAATAAGATGAAAGTGCAATACTGTGAGCTAAATGGCAAAAGCAAAGGCAGACCAGTTATGAGAGCATACTTGCGCAGATTTGCACTATAGGCTAGAAAATAGTAACTGGCAAAAATTGTCACCATAAAACAGGCAATAGAAAAGATACGCACATAATGCCAATTGTCAAAGAGAAGAAAACCTAATTTATAAACAATCTGAATATTGATAACTCTAAGTTCTGTCGAATAGAACCAGTCCTTGGAAAGAATCCCCCCCTCCTCAGCCAATAACTTTCCGAGTATCATTTCGTTGCTAGTATCAGCATCGATCAAAAGATCAACTCGCTGATTAAAGATGTACAACGTAAATATTCCACTCAATATACACAAAATTAATGGAAAATAATCTTTTATCTTTTGCCACATAACGGAGCCATTTTAGCATAAAATAGGCCTGTGCAGATCAGAAAAATCTTCACAGGCCCTTTTTATTTACCCTTTTAGTCTATTCTATAACAACCTTCGCTCCGCCACTGCGTCCGAAAGTCTCTGGAGAGTACATCTCTTCAGCTTTAGCGGGAGGAACGATGAACTTACCAGGCACGGTAGCTCGACAGACGAAGGAGTAATCGTAATCACCGCCATAGAGAACCAGACTGAAAGCCTCAGCACGCTCATCGCGCAAGTTCTCATGATCGTACCAGGGACGATCCCACCACCACCAACAGTAAGACTGTCTTGCCTTGGAGGCGTTATCTGTGGGTACACTCTCGGTCATCTTGAAAGCTCCGTTGAGGATCTCACAACCAGCAGGTAAAGGTACGGTCAAAGCCACGTGAGCGCGACGACTGGGAGCTACCAATTTAACCTTGCAGCGCACCCTAGAACCTAACTTGATCTTCCAAGTGCCATCGGCCAATTGCTTGACGTCCTTAGGATCATCGACACCTTCATAGACGCGCTCTACCGTGAAACCACCTTCGTAAGGTTTAGGATTGAGATCCTTAGAAGCGTAACTCAAACCTAAACGATAGTAAAGTCTACCAGGCCCCTTCTTATCGAGGATCAGCTTAGATTCATCACCAACCTGCTGCATGGGTATGAAGCTCTCTAAGTAATGAGTCTGACGTCCCTTGAACTTGTACTGACCTACATAGTCTTCACCTAACCAGGCGTTGGCGATAAAGTCGGGAGTTACAGCTTCATAAGTCTTAAAGTACTTGTAAAGGGCCATAACAACCATCGAGTTGCTCTGAGTGTTGCCCCAGTGACCGTGTTTGCGCCCTGAGAGCAGAGTCTTAACCAACTTAGGAATGACGCTATTCTTCGCATTGTCCGTAATGAGTCCAGAGAGGAGTACTGCCTCTGAACGCATGTCCGAATCCATGATCAAATAGCCATCTTTCTCCCTAGTATTGCCGACATTAGCCGTAGAAGCCGTCTCACTCGTCTTATTGGCGATTACACGGCGAATCTCATTAGCCAAATCAGCGTGGGTGTCGCGCAAGACGGGCAAGGCCCAGCCCAAGACCTCTATAGGTACTTCTTCCATCTTAAATTTAGACAGACGATCAGCTAAACGCTTAGGATCGTGTTTACCCACCTGCCAGAGTACATTTTCCGCATAGGTATTGATAACGAGGCGAGACTCTTCTGAATATAATTTCTTGTCGATATATCTGTCGATATTCTTCAAAGCCTCTAAAGCCGCGTTATACTTGTTCTGAGGAACATTGTAGCCTTTATCTTTAGCAATAACCAAAGATTGAGCGCAATGGACGGTAACGTAAGGCAAGTTATGATCATCCGCCTCCCACAGACCGAAGAGTCCGCGACTGTTCTGGCGAGAACACATAGTCTTAATATCCTCATTGATCTGCCGCTTAACATCTTCACTCTTGGGTAATTCCTTAACATTGAACTCGCTCAAGACATCGTACATATTGCTAGTGACGATAATGCGCGAAGCCAACTGCTCGGAGCAGGCAAAAGGATAATTGCAAAGATAGAGCACCGCATCGACCAACTCTTGTAAAGCGGTCGAAGAAGTAGAGACCTCTAAACCACCAAACTGTTTATAAGCATCTTTTGGAGCTTTTATCGGCTGAACTAAGGTCTTATCACTTTCAATACTGCCGTAAGTGGCAAAGGCCTCCGTAGTGCAAGGAGTGTAAACGGGCATCTTCATGAGCGAACTGTCAGCATAATTGCCCGATACAGCCGCCACTTGAACTTGAGCCTCACCCACTTCTTTGACCTTAGCGGGTATACGCACTTCGCGGCGCGTGTTAGCGGGAACTAAACAGACGATACCTTGATTGTCGATACTCAAATTGCTCGCCCGATATACTACCTCAGTGCGCAGATCGCGCTCCGTCTGATTGTGCAAGATCACTGGCACTTCCACAATATCACCAAAGTTCAAGAACCTGGGAGCATTGGGACGAACCATTAAAGGCAACCTAGCGGTCAAACTGCTCTCACCCTTACCGAAGCGAGAATCCTTATCAGCCACTACAGCCACAACCCTGTAGCGAGTCAAGTTGTCTGGCAGAGTAACTTCAACCTTAACTTGTCCCTGTTTATCAGTCTGTAAGTGACCTTTGAAGAGAGCTAAGGCATCGAAGTTAGTGCGCACATTGATGGGTTTGCCATTATCTTGGCCTCCCTCATCATCAGCAAGAGCCGCATCACACTCAGCCATAGGCACACATTCATCCATGGTCATCTCACTGCGAACGACGGACTTGTACACCATGCGTGGAGCACCTGCGTAATTCAAAGCTCCACCCATTGCGCCCCTCTGGACTTCCATTTCACGATTGCTCGCTTGCTTAGGTATCCTCTGTTCCTGTAAGACCATCATAGAACGCAAGAGATATTGACTTACATCTTGATTGCGAGCATGATAGAAATTACCTAACGGATCGCTTATGTTGTAACCAGCTAAAGCCCACACAGACTCATCAACGACTACTAAAGCCACTTCCGCGTCATCTACGGGCTTACCAGAGTTATCTTTGACCTTAACGATAATATCAGTCTTACCCGCAGGCTCTAAATTCTGTTTGGCAGGTAACACTTCAACTTTCAAACTCTTCTCTACAGCGGGTATAGAGAGATTCAGATCTCCCTTGGCACAAGCGGGACGGAGAGAATCTTTGATGGGTTTGCCAGCGTTATCGTATCGCTGAGCCTCACCTGCGGCCATAACGCGCAGATTTACACTAGGTGTCCACTCTTTATCGAGAGGAATCTTTAAGGTGGTAGAGTCACCCTGCATACTGATAGTCTCACTCTTGGCGATACCACTGCGGGCGATAGTGTAGGTCAACTGTCTGGCAGTGAAGGGAAGCTGAACCAAAATTTCCGCCGTCTCTCCAACTTTGTACTCTTTTTTGTCAGGTACTAAAGTTATCTCTTCAACATTTACGGAAGTATTCTGAGGAGCAGCACAATCGCCGATCCACATTCGCATAGTTGTGATATTGGGACGGCCTTTGCTATCCTTAACCTCAGCATTCAAACGCCAGGAACCAGCTTTGGGAAACTTCAGCTTGCGCAGACTAGCTTCGGCTGTAGAGGTGAAATTATCATTAAAGGATTCGATCTCTTTTTCGATCAATTTGCCATCTTCAAAGTGATCTTCGATCCTCGCCCAACGGATACTGACAGGCACACCAGCCTTAGCCTTACCTTCAATATCGGTAACTACGACATTGTATTCGGCTTCGGCTCCCTCACTGTAGTAGTATCTATCCGTCTTTACACCTACGTAGAGCTCACTGGGATGGACTAAGAAAGAACTGCTGGCAGACCAAGTTTGACGATTGACATCGCTCACTGCCGCCGAAACACTGATCGAAACTGGTGTAGGCGGAGAATTTTGTCCTAGATCCAACTGCAGGACATTCTTGCCTAAACTGTCCGTCTTGCTACTAAAAGTGTGGCTTACAGCAGTACTCTTCTCTTCAGGCCACCACCAACAATGCCACCAGGGAGACCATTTGCCGAAGGTATACTCACTCCAACCAGGAGGAGAGTAACTAGATCTGTTGGCGTTAGCAGTCCATTTAATATCGGCATCAGAGAGCTTGCCACCAGCGAAGTACTTAGCCTCTGCCGACACAAAAGCCCGCTCATTCATCAAATGATCGGTACCCTCAACCTTAGAAGATACTTCAAACTCAGGGCGGCGGAACTCTTGCACATCAAAATAATGGGTAGTCGACCTGTTAGCTAAGCTAGGAACATCGTTACAAGCTATATTTATACTGGCATTGCCCAGGTTCATATTATCGGGCAGAGTAAAATCGAACTCGAAACCACCATACTCATTTATAGCCGTCTTACCGTCACAGATCTTGTTATTGCGCGGATCTTTAACAGTCCAAACGACCTCTTTTAATCTGGGATCGAGGACACAGTTCTTGTCAGGCTTGTCCTCCAAAGTGCGCACCCAACCTTTGACGTGAACACTCTCATTGGGGCGGTAGAGACCGCGATCATCGAAGACACTCCAGCGACAGCCAATAGTATCTCGACCATTAGGACCAAAGATTCTATTAGCTATAGCAGGATAGAATACTTTACAACCCTTAGAGCTGGCCGTTATGTACTCTTCACTGTAGTCTTTGTCTTTATCACGCTTTAAGATAGCTAGACCATTTTTATCAGTCTTGACACTCTGTTCGCCTAAACGAACTTCCGCACCAGCCACGGGAACACCACTGACTAGCTCATTGACCAAACAGTAAGCGGAATCGCGTCCAGAAACAATATCTAAACCTATGGGAGAAGACTGAATCCAGATAACCTCTTTGCGGTCATAATCGCCGCTGTAATTGTCAAACTGCAAGGCCAACATGGCCAAACCGTACTTTTTATCAGCAAAGGCCTCAGAGAGATCAATGGGAGTCTGTACTCTCTCACTAGTACTTCCCTTGATCTTAATCGTCTTCGACCAGACAACCTTACCTAATGGTTTGTACTTGCTAATATCTTCGAAACTCCGCATCTTCCAGTTGCC
>JAFSXH010000227.1 GCA_017444165.1 bacterium
CATATCATAATCATCCCACTTAAAGTTGACAAAGACTCTCTTACCTGGTTCAAGTGTCTCTATAGTTTCAGTGAGATCCTGTAACGTTCTGGTCTTGTACTTAATCTTTAAATTAACCTTAATATTTTTAACCTCATGACGACTGATATTCTTAACCCAAGCTACACAAGTTCTCTTCACGCAAGTAGTGTTGCTGTCAAAACCATCTCTATCTAACTCAGCCTTCAAAATGGAGATAGGGTGCTTTTCACGCTCATCACGCTTCTCTTTAGCTTGAGAGATTGAAGAAAAACAGAAACACAATGCCACCATAGTCCACAAAATAACAGATAATCTAAGTTTACGCATATCTTTATTCCTCCATTATGAAATTACATTCTTTTTGCGTTAATGTGATCATTTATTTCGGGCATACCCTGAAAATTAGTACAGAAAAAGTATCTATATCTTCTCAAAGGTCTGCCACCTCTATACACTGTAACTTTATCAAGATTGACTACAGAAGTAAACTTCTCTTCCAAAAATTCGCGTTTAAATATTTCCCGCGGTCGGAAAGTACCATCACTTTTGAGATCCTCGGCTACAACATAAATACAATTCCAACCTTTATAATCACCAGGCTTATTCCAAAAATCGAAAGACTTACAAGCCACATCAATTATATTAGAGGAAGTTGTCAAATATGGTTTCTTGCTATAAAAAGCCAATTGACTGGCAATGTGATAACCATGACCAGCTAAAAAACAATGATAAGGATCGATGGAACTACCGATTAATTCATCGGCTGTTTCACCCATCTTCTTCCAACCAGCAATCTCATTTACATTATTGAGAGAGGCGATAGGGAAAGCTGTAGATATGAGTGGCAGGAGACTAAATAAAAGATTGGGGACGAAGACCACTCCCAAAATAAATTGCCACTTCCTTTTAGACCAAACCTCTCGTTCTTCTAAAATTGCTCCTGTGGCAATAATTAAAGCCGGATAAATTGGCAAAGGCCAATTGAGCTGGATGAGTCGGAAACAAGCTACAACCATGATGATCAGAGCAAATGGCATAAAAGATAGACACAGATAGAGCCAGCGTTCATCCTCAACTTTTTTCAAACTTTGCCAAGCAATCCAACAGAAGAATATAAAGCCCAAGGGTGTAGGCAAAGCCGTGATATTTAACAGCGATCCACCAGTGATATCTAAAAAGGTATTAGCCTCTTTGAATCTAGAGATAGCTTGGAAGAAGAAAGAGATCCAATTATTCTGACTATTCCAAACGATTACTGGTGAGAATATAGCTAGAGCTAAGATTGCACTAAAGGGAAATTGCCATCCTCTAAACAGCGACCATTTCTTCTTATACACTAAAATCAATAGGGTAGAAAGGGGTACTAAAAATCCTGGATACTTAGATGTAGAAGCCAACCCACAGCACAAACCTAAAACGATCCACCAATACTTACTCTCCTCTTTATAAAGACGAAAACCAGCATACATTCCCAATGACCAAAAAGCCAATAGAGGAGCATCGGGCATCATAAAGATCGAGTAGAACTCAAAAGCTGGCATGAGACAGGCCAACAGAGAGGTTATGAAAGCTACTTTAGCTCCAAACATGTAATCGCAGAGCCTGTTAATGAAAAAGAGCGTAACGGCAAAACACAAAATAGCGGGCAGACGCACAAAAAATTCACTATCTC
>JAFSXH010000228.1 GCA_017444165.1 bacterium
AATTATATCTGGAGGTATAATAATGAAGATTAATAACGAGATTTGGGCAAAATTTGTAGCTGAACACAGACAGCAATTAGGTTTGACTAAAAGAAATTTGGCTGAGTTAGTAAATATTGATGCCAGTTACATAACTCTTATAGAAAATAAGGGATGCACTCCCAGACGTGATAAAGTGATCAAGATAGCTAAGGCTCTCAATACAAATGTTGATCAAACGCTGTTGGTAGCTGGATATGCTCCTGATAAACTTTCTAAAATTTCTATAAACATCTCAAATTTGAGTAAAATTGATGAAACTAAAGATCTATTGTGTCTCGTTCCAGCATTACAGGCATCGATAGATAAACTTGCCAAACTAGATGATGATAATCAAGTAGCTGTAGCTAAATTGATAGATGTTTTTTTGCAACCTTTACATAAAATTCCTAAAAATAGTGACCTAAAAAAAGGCAACGATTCAGATGATACCTCTGTTTGTGTAACTTGCTAATTTCATACAGTAATTTATAAAATAATTCACCCATTGCTGTTTTTGTAGTGGGTATTTTTGCTTCTAAAATTAAGGGGGGTGATATTTAGTCTTTTAAGAATAGATAAGAGTATTCTATGTGATAGCGATGAGCTGGAGGATTTTATGAGAATTGCTATTGGAACTACGCGGGGTGTAATAGTCCTCAAAGAGGGCAAGACCGATATGGATACTTGGACTTTGGTCTCCCATGCCCACCAAGCTAGGAATATTCAAGCGATTCTGACCGATCCACAGGGATCTATTTTGGCGGCTTCATCACAAGGATCGATCCATAAGACTAAAGATGGCGAAAATTGGATGACTACCACTGAAGGTTTAGACGATCTGAATATAACGGCTATAAGTAGCCATCCCAGAATGCCGATGGTAATGTATTTAGGTACTCAGCCACCGTCCATTTATCGCAGTAAGACGGCGGGTATGCTTTGGCAGAAGATGCCAGCTTTTAATGCTTTGCCTAGTTCTGACATGTGGACTTTTCCTGTACCCCCTTATAGGGCTTCTATTACCAAATTGCGACAACATCCTTTACATCCTAACGTTATCCTGGCTTCAGTGGCTCAGGGAGGATTTATGGGAAGTTTAGATGGAGGAGTTACTTGGAGTGAGCGTCCCGTAAGTGTCGGCAGGGAAGTCAACGATTTTGCTCTGCACGCACTCATGCCGACTAGAATCTTTGCTGCTACGTCCACTGGCATATTTAAATCTATGGATCTTGGATCTACTTGGGAACAGATTACCCAAGGTCTTCCTTATAGTTTTGCCAGGCGTATTACTATCTCTCCTTACAACCCTAATCTTATTATGGCTAGTTTAAGCCAGATGCGCGATGATGCTGGAGCGCAAGTTTTAGTCGTTTCTGAAGATGGTGGAGATACTTGGCAGATAAAGAATACAGGTTTGCCGTCTTTAAATAACCAGCGCATAACGGCGATTAGTGCCGTGGGGGAGACCACTTTTGCCTTTTCTACTAAGACTGGTAATGTGTACTTTACTTCCAATAGTGGTGATCTTTGGAGGGCTATATACTTAAGTGATAACACTATAAATACTGTACAGTTATTACCTAAATAGTTATAAATCTAGTTCTTTGCTCTAGAGATTGGTTAATAACAAAAGATCAAACTTTTCCTATTAACTATGTTTTACGTGTTGTAAGTCTGGTGTACTGTATTTGTATTGTGCAGTTTTGATCTTTTTGTCGAATCTATTCTCTTTGTTTGGTTGAGAGAGGGTAGACTCAACAAAAAGTCAGAACTGCTATTTAATTTTAACGTTTCCGCCGTTTTGGGCAAATCTTCGTTATTTTTGTATTTCTGGTTTTAAGTTTGCGCTGTAAGTTTATTTTGTAAGATTTATCGTTCTATTGTTCGGTTATGAATTATGCAACGCTAATTAAGAATTATTCTGTATCGTTTTGTATTCTTCGCTCATGGTTTTGTGGATGTGTTCGATAATTTCTTGATTGGAATTAAAGTTGTCGCGTTCAATCAAGGGCAGAAACTTAACAGTTACTGTTGAACCGGCTTCTACTCTGGGAAGGCCTTTGGGAAATATTTTTGTGCCATTGTGAATTAACATTATTAAAATTGGGGCTTGTGGGGCTTCTTCTAACAGGGCATTTAGTCCACCAGTTTTGAAATTTTGTAAATCTCCCTGTAGACTTCTCGTTCCTTCGGGAAATATTATGGTGGAGATTCCTTCGGAGTCTATCTTTTTTCCCAATTGAGTAATTGAATTTAGTGCTCTTTCGTGATCTTTTCTATCTATTAGGCAATGGCCACCATTGCGCAAAACGAAACTTATAGAGGGAATCCAGCGACCTAATACTTGTTTAGCTACGTATTTAGGGCGAAGTTTATAAAGTAGATCGAAAGGCAAGAAACTCTCTACTAAAGATTGATGATTGCCAACGATTATTAATCCGCCTCGGTTAGGTATATTCTCTTTACCTTCTATCTTTAGTTTGCAAAATCCAGCCCATATACTCCAGCTGAGGCAGTGACAGAATATCTGCATAACCTTTTCTATACTTTTCTGACCAAAGAGACTGGATATTCTCAATATTGGATCGAATAGGAGTACAAAGAAGACGAATACTGACCAGGCGGAAACCGTTGCCAAAAAGTTAAAGATTTTCATAACCTTTATTTCCTTACAAACATAAAAAATACTCCAATTCTACACCTTGCAGACATTGGAGTATATTTGTCACGAAATTCTTTATTAGATCGTCTAAGCTTCTTCTACGTTGACAAAAACCTTAGCGTTGTGCTTAACGAACTGAACGGTCCCCTGAGCGGTGGCAAACAGAGTAAAATCACGTCCCATCATGACGTTCTTGCCTGCGCAAAAACGAGTGCCGCGCTGGCGAAGAATAATGTTGCCAGCATCAGCTTTCTGACCACCGTAGAGTTTGACTCCCAGCATCTTAGGCTGAGAATCGCGTCCGTTCTTCGAAGAACCAGCACCTTTTTTGTGTGCAAAACGGGTAAGATCCATCAAAAACATTTTATCGCCTCCGGATATATGGCTTTGGGGCCGAATCCACGGCCGCACTTGGCCCGCCGGGCAAACTTTGGCCTATATCGAAAATACGCCTCTATAAAGGCGGAAGCATTTTAGCATGTAAGATATCAAAAAGCAATAGTTAGCGATCTTTAGCGTTGAGGTATTTTACGATTATTATCATAATTATATTGACGGCCAACATTATGGTTGAAATAGCGTTTATCTCTGGAGTAATGCCAAATTTTAACATGGAATGGATTGCCATGGGTAGAGTTCCAGAACCTACACCTGCATTGAAAAAGGCTATAACAAAATCGTCAAATGACAGGGTAAAGCATAACAAAGCCCCCGAAACTATTCCGGGCAATATCTGAGGGAAGATAACATAGCGGAAAGTTTCCCATCTGTTAGCTCCTAGATCGGCGGCCGCTTCTTCCAGAGATTTATCTAAACCAGCCAAAGCAGTGCGGACTATAACCACTACATAAGAAATGCAAAAGGCTATATGAGCCAAAATAATCGTCATTAAAGACAACTTTATGCCTAAGCTCAGAAACAAAGTTAAAATAGATATACCCATAACTATCTCAGGAACTACCAAGGGTAAATAAGCTAGTGAGCCTGCTAAACGAGAAAATTTAAATTGGTATTTAGATAGACCTATGGCTGCCAGAGTTCCCAAAAATGTAGCAATTACAGTTGAAGTTAAACCTACTTTCAAACTATTTCCCAAAGCTCTTAATACATTTTCATCACAAAATAGCTGGTAGTACCAATTAAACGTAAAACCTTGCCAAGTTGCGTTGCGCCTATCTGTGTTAAAACTGAATAGTACCAGAACTATAATAGGAGCGTAGAGAAATAGGTATACACATACCACGTGCAGATATAAGATCCAGGCTGGACGTTTATTGTTAGGACGAGGTACGCTCATGCCAGTAACTCCGCTGAATTAGAAATCTTTAAGAAGGCCAATATGGAGATCAACATTATACTCATAATAATTAATGAGAGAGCAGCTCCCAAAGGCCAATTGAAGAAGGCTAAATATTGTTGCTGAATTAAATTGCCTACCATCATTGTGTCGACTCCACCCAAAATATCTGGTGTAACAAAGTCGCCCATAGCCGGAACGAAAGTTAAAAGGGAACCAGCCGTCACCCCTGGCATCGACATAGGCAAAATAATTTTGAAAAAAGTGGTGCTAGGAGTAGCTCCCAAATCGGCAGCGGCCTCTAGTATAGAGTTGTCTAACTTGTCTAGCGAGTTATATATAGGCAGTGTGGCAAAGGGTAAAAATCCGTATGTCAAACCCAATATGACTGAAAAAGGTGTATTCAACATATCGATAGGCTGTGATATTAAGCCTAAAGTTATTAAACACTGGTTCAGTATGCCCTCACTTTGCAATATAGTCATCCACGCAAATATGCGGATTAAGTATGAGGTCCAAAAGGGTAGCATTACCATCAATAGCATGAATATCTTGTATTTTCCGCTATGTCTAGCTATAAACCAGGCTAGGGGATAACCTAAAAAGACGCATAGGCACGTCGTACAAGCGGCATAAAGAGCCGAACGCAACAGTATAGGTAAATTTTCAGAATTGAATGCAGTAGCAAAATTGTGCAGTCCTCTTATGGGAACTAACATATAGTTATCATCTATTGTCTGAGTTGACATAGAGATAATGGAGAATAACGGCAAGATAAAGAAGGTCAAAATGTAGAGAATAAAAGGGGCCGTCAAAAGAATACCTATGGTACTGGCCTTCATCTGTTTTACGGGTTTGACTACTTCAACTTTATCTTCCATAGTTATAAACCTTATCTATCAATTAATGTCTGAATTTAATATCTTCCCAGAGTCGATCCCACTCTTTTTCTTTGGCCCCTATATCCTCTTGAGCAAAAGTTCTAGCGAGCATCTCTTGGGGTGGATAGCCTAAAGGATTATCAACTAATGATTTGTCGATTAAAGGTAAAGAAGTGGCAATAGAATTAGGATAACTAGTAAAATTAGTTACTTTAGATATACTCTCTGGCTGCATTACGTAATTTAAAAATTCTATAGCTTCTCTCTTATGTTCAGCATCTTTGGGAATGCACCAGGAATCCACAAAGAGAAAACTTCCCTCTTTAGGTAAGGAATAAGATATTCTAGGATTAGAAGCTCTAGAGCGAGAGACATCTCCACTCCAGGCCTGGGCTAACCAGATCTCCTCCCTTGCTAAACCATCAATATAATCGTTAGTATATTGGCGCAATATAGACTTTTGTTCTAACAACTTTTCTTTGGCTTCTAAAAGCTCTCTAGTGTTGGTGGAGTTTCCATTATAACCTAAGAGTATTAGGGCTGCTCCTATGGCATCTCTCTTTTCATCGAGCATAGTTATGCGATTGCGATACTTGGGATTCCACAGAT
>JAFSXH010000019.1 GCA_017444165.1 bacterium
CATTAATAGTCTCAGTGACACGCTTCCAACGAGGTTTCATCTGCTTAGTGCCGCGCAAAGCTTTGTTGTAAAAATTAAAATGAAGCTCTTCGAATCTCTTGCCAACATAAGGAGCGGCGGAATTAATAATGCGCCAACGCAAATACTGTTTATGTGTTTCCAAAGATGTACCGTCGGCAATCTCCTTACTTACTGAACGCATGAAATCTGGAGTAGTGACATTCACATCCTCAGGCATCGACAATCCATGAACTTCATAATACTTCGCCCAATTAATAGAAGGTGTAAGTTTACAAAGTTGTTCAAAGGTCATCAGATTGTACATCTTCTCAGGATCGCGCATCTCTGCTGCAGGAACAGAAGCCTTAGCTAACTTTGTTTCAAACTTCATGATATTTTTGGCGATCTTTTTAGCTTCGCTAGGCGTATAACCGACTAATTTAAAACTCTCCGTCATATAATCGATATACTGCTGGCGCAATTTCTTAGAATTATCATCCGTTCTGAGATAATAATCGCGCTCAGGCATACCTAAACCACCTTGCCAAATAGTGGCAATAACTCTGGAACTATCTTTATCATCCTGAGCAGAACCTAAACTAAAGTAAGGTGATAAACCATTGGCATGCATATAAGCTATATAAGCCTGCAGATCATCTATGTTCCTAATATCATCGACAGATTGCAAGTCACTTTTTAACAAAGCTAAACCAGAGCGTTCAATAGCTTCTTCATCCATGCCGCTAGCGTAGAACTTACCTAATTTTTCTTCCAAGGAAGTAGACGGATTCTTACTGGCCTCTTCTAAAATTTCATTAAGTATCTTAGTGTTGTTGTCGGCTAAAATACTGAAAGTTCCCCAACGAGCCTGATCACCAGGAATAGGATTAGCCTTCTTCCAGCCACCTACGGCATAAAGATAAAAATTATCCCTAGGACTAACTGAGAGATCAAAATCTTCTCTATTAATTCCACTAGGTAAACCTTGGTTATTCTTAGCGCAACAATCCATCTGACAACAACCTCCACAACAACCTTTACTCTCACCGACTTCTTCTGAAAGAGTAGGGAGAGTAACTGTCGTCATAAGAAGACCTAAAAGAGCGGCTCTCTTCAAGCTCTCCATATAGTTCATCTATTATTCATCCTCCTTATGATTGCACATAGATTGATATTTGACGTAAAGATGTTTAAACATACCACCCAAAAAATTTATCTCCCAATCTTCTAAATTGGCACGATCCAAAATATCAGCAAATCTTGTCATTTCCTTTACTTCGCTGGCTCCTCTCTGAGGAGGATAGCCCATAGCAGACAGATACTTAGTTATCGCTTCCATAAGCTGCTTACGACGCAAAGAGGAGGCAAACTTCTTAGGTTTAACACCATCTATAGCTTTATGTCTGCCAAAAAGTTCATACAGAGCCAAAGAGACAGCATGAGAAAGATTTAGCGAATTTTCACTAGGAATAGTAACTAAGCGATGACAACACTCTAATTCTTCATTAGAAAGGCCAGACTCTTCATTGCCAAAGACTAAAGCGACCTTTCCAGGCTGAGGATGATTATACAGTTCAGTATAGAGATCGGGCAGAGAAACAAATTTATGCCGCCTCTTTCCAGAGCGACGTGTAAAGCCCAAGATCAAATTAACATCTTGAACAGCCTCTTGCAAAGTAGATACCTTGTGAGAAGAATCCAATATTTCACGCCCATGGCAAGCCCAATTGTAGGCCATATCATTTAACGGATGGCGTGGGGAGACCAGGTATAACTCCTGAACACCAAAACAGAGCATAGAACGAGCCGTCCCTCCCATATTAGCTTCACCTTCTGGACTACACAAAACGACTCTAGTATTTTCAGCTTCTAACATAACGATGCTGATTATAATTTATTTTTAAATAAATTAAAAGCAGGCTACAAAACTATAAAGCAGAACCATCAGCGACTATGAATAAAAAACTGAATGTTTTAATTGTTTTTGGCGGTAAATCCGCAGAACACGAGATAAGTGTTTTATCTGCTCGTTCAATTGCTCAAGCACTACCTGAAGATGAATTCAACTTATGCTTCGTAGGAATATGCCGAAATGGCAATTGGGTTACTGAAGATAAAGCTAAAGAAGCTTTGCAAAAAGGCCTTGTAGAAGATCAAGAAAGTAACGTGTTCATTAGACCTGGCAACAGACATAACTTTTTGACGATCATAAAAGAAGATGGTCAACAAAAAACTTTAAATATAGACATTGTATTGCCAGTATTGCACGGAACTTTCGGAGAAGATGGAACTATCCAGGGACTGTTCGAGATGTCCGAAATTCCTTATGTAGGTGCTGGGGTCTTAGCTTCTGCTTTGGGTATGGACAAATCCATGATCAAAGATGTTTGGAAAGAACATGGTTTACCCGTGCTACCTAGCCTCACTTATTTGAGATCAAAAATTGAGGAAAATATAGACGTATGTGCAGAAGAGATAGGAAAGGAGTTAGGTTTTCCATGTTTTGTTAAGCCTGCCAACTCTGGTTCCAGTGTAGGTATTACTAGAGCTTGTAACAACGACGAACTTAAAGAATCTTTAAAATTGGCTATTAAATTTGATAGAAAGATTCTCGTGGAAAAAGCCTGTATATCTCCTCGCGAAATAGAAATTGCAGTACTTGGCAACGATGTCCCAGAATGTTCGGTTCCAGGTGAAATAACCTATACAAGCCAATTCTACGATTATCAGACAAAATATCTGAATGAAGGTAATACTCAACTGTTAATTCCAGCTCCAATCGATCAGTCAACTGTCGATAGGATAACTGAAACTGCCAAAGAGGCTTGGAGAGCCGTGTATCTAAATGGTTTGGGCAGAATAGACTTTTTATTAGATAAGAACGGTAATATATGGCTAAATGAGGTCAATACTTTCCCTGGATTTACTCAGTTTTCCATGTATCCCAAACTTTGGGAAGCTAGTGGAGTAAAGTACGCCGAGTTGCTTAAGAAGTTGATAAACCTCGCTATCGAAAGGTTTGATGATAACCAGCGCAACTTGTTTAAGCCGTAACAATAACATAAAATATTTAGAGTAGCATTTTGTTTTTAATTGTTGCATGGTAAAAAACATAGAAACAAAATTGCTACTCATGGATATTTGTTATTCTGAGAAAGGCTTTTGTTATGTCAGATTTTTTGAAGGGAATTGTAGAGGAAATTGTAGACGTAATCATAGACTTTTTTTGTGACATCACAATAGGAACAAAGACTGGAAGTTTTTTCTTCTTCGTTTGTCTTCTTTTATTAGTAATTTATTTCTTTTTTTACTTATAACAGCAAGTTTAAATATACATAAAAAGGATGACAAATTAACAAAAAATA
>JAFSXH010000229.1 GCA_017444165.1 bacterium
GACATTCCTCCATTTTTCATTATGATTTTTCAACAAATAAGCTTTTATGGAAGCAGCTTTAACATAATCAACATCTTTATCAGCAAAGACTCTCAACAGGATATTCAAATAGAACGAAGCAGGATAATTGTTATTATTTAGAACTGCTTTAAATAAACTACCCGACATTAATGGCGAGGAGCTGGTGTCTTTAGACTTAGGGTTGACCGTAGCCTTCAAAATCTTCCATATAGGTAAAATTGCATCGACTTCCCACTGAGGACGAATAATTCTTAATCGCTCTTGATGGGCCTGCAAATTTCGAATAACTTCTCCAAAAGTATTCACTAAGAAGAAACGCACCGATAATCTGCCGCCATTAGGAGATAATCCCAATATATAAAACTTCTCTTCAGGATTGATCTCTATACCATCAACATCAACAGAATCTCCTTTGACAATATGATCCAAAAACGCAGACAGATCATCAGAGACTTTTTCATCACCAAATGAACAAGCAGAAAAAATACCTGACAATTTCTTGTTATCTTTTTCTGACCAAAAGACAATTGTAGCATCTCCAATAAATTTGACATATTGACTTTGAGACAACAAGTACTTTAATGCCGTTCCATAAGCGAAAGCCGCATATTTACTTACAGGAGAATTCAAGCCCTGACCTCCATCACAGCCGTAAGATTCAGAGCAATTGCAATTAAAGGAGACTAGGGAAGCTCCACTGGACTGCCCTCCTTTGACACCCTTTATAGACGGATGCAACCGTTCTATAGGCTGTTTTTCTAGTCCTGTAACTAAACATTGTCTCAATTCGGTATTCTCAGTTACCTCTCCATTTAGAGCAAAATTATCCCATGCTCTAATAATCTCCTCATCACAATGAGCATACAAACCATTAACCCTAAAGACAAAATTGTTAGAATCACAAATTTCTCTCAGACGGTCAACAATAAGCGGATGAGTCGATGTACCATTTATATCCCAACTATCAAAAAACGCTAGAACAGCTTTAGCAATTCTGCCTGAACAACTACAGAGAATTTTACGATGTTCATCACAAGAGGCTTTAAATTTATCTGCCTCTACCTTAACTTTGAGAGTTTTTTCACCTGTTTCCTTATCCTTTTCTTCTTTAACGCAAAAACCTAAGAGATAAGAAGCTGAATCACACAAAAAATTAGCTAGCACACCACTGGTTCTCTTCTTTTGCTCTGGCACTTGCAAACTTGCAGGGACAGAGACCATCTTTTTGCCACGTGTAACCTCATTGTATAACGGCAAAATCTCCAGAAGATTGCCCCCTTCATCTATACAAAGACAGTGACTAACTTTAGCAACACACCAACCACGTTTACTAATGCCGCTATCCTCATCATTAAGTAAGTTTTCATACAATTCAACTAAAGATTGTAAAATCATGAATACACCTCACAACCTTCAAGATCTAGAACTCCATTTTTAAGTTCAGCTTTGAAAAAACGAGGAACAATATTTTCAGTATTACTGTAATCCATGTCCCAAAGCATAAACCCTAAATCCTTGGACACGTCGATAGGTTCGATCTTTTCATCATCTTCCATCAACCGAAAATCGACGGGAAATTCTCGACATCCAAAATATGGCTGATGGAAGCACATTCCATTTCTGGCCCTCTTAGTTATAATAGCTGTAAATTTATCTGGATTGTCAGTTTCATTGGCAGATGAAGTCATATCAAAGTGAAACTCTATACAGTAACGTACATCTTTTAAAACTGTGGCCGCTCTCTGAATACGATTAAAATTAGTATCCATCTTTAATTTCAAAATATTGTCCGCAGAAATTTTTTCTTTAATTTCATTGCGTCTAATATTTGTAAACTTTATTGGCTTCAACACATAAATTTTGTCAATAACATAACGCAATCCAGGATGCCAAAAAATAGCCTCAACTATACCGCGAGCTGCCGAGGGAGTCATAACCTCGTAAGAAAACCGCTCTGTCTTTAACTCTGGACGAGTGAAACAAGCGTAATCACCCCAACATTCAATCCTAAATCCCATACTTTTCCTCACTATCTGCTGTCAATTATGCTAAACGGTAATCAATTTTGGTTCAAAATTATATATTAAACCAATCTTTCCATCGTATTGGCTAGAGTCAACTAACACAGCAAAATTTTTATCATTCTCATCCAAACACTCTATAGCACCACTCTCCTTCAATTTAAGGTAATCGTAATTTCTTACAGAGACAATATATTGATTTGCTCGGCGCATTAACTCTTTATTAAAACTGCCGCCTCTCAATAAATCCTCGATCTCTCTAGCTTCGTCTGTAAGGGGAATAAAAATTTTATTATCACCATCTTCATCTTCAATAATTATACGATAATTTTCATCTACTTTAGCAAAATTGGAATTTGAAGTTAAGCAAATTATATTTTTGTCTGGCTCTTCTTTATCTAAATTTTTGCAAGCGTAGAGATTATTAAAGTAGTATTCTATCGATTGAGGATCTCCCCAATCAACATCTGGAAGCTCTTGAGGAAAAAGATTTGTAATTCTCTTTTCGAGCTTCATAAACTTATTTTTTACCCAATCCTCAGTATCAAAGATATGGACGATACTATCTTCACAACTATTCTCGCCCTCACGATTACAGCGTCCAGCTCCTTGAATCAAGCTGTCTAGACCAACTCTCTCCAGAAATACTACGGGAAAATCAACATCTACACCCACAGAAATTACGCTGGTGGAGACGACTTTACAGTCCTTTTTGTTTTTAAGACGCTCCTTTATATCGTCTATAACCTTTTTACGGTGTACGGGACATAAATTTGTAGACAAGTATATGACTTCACTGTCATCTAAAGCATCGTAAATCTTCTTAGCTTCACTTTTAGTAGCAGCGATACAGAGAACTTGTTTACACGCATTAATTTTTTGAGCCACATCTTCATAAGTCAGTTTTCCATCATCCTGAAATGTAACTCTCTGAAACGATCTGTACATATCTAGAAGTTTATCTTCTTCCATAATTTCTCCAAATGGCAAAGTTAGAAACTTCTCCAAATTGGGCCTTTTATCGCTATCTTGAACAAAACGCTGAAAGTTGGGTTGAGTGGCACTGCACATGACTATACTACATTGAAAATGCCTCACCAATCCTTCTATAGCCATAAGTGTGGGACGCAAATACTTAATCGGCATCATTTGTGCTTCATCAAAGATAATAACACTGTTGGCTATATTGTGCAGTTTGCGACACTTAGAAGGTTTATTGGCAAAGAGAGATTCTAAAAATTGAACAGCAGTGGTCACAATGATCGGAGCATCCCAATTTTCTGCCGCTAAACGCTTATAGTTTGCCTTATCATCGTCGTCCTCAAAATTTACGCCACTGTGACTCTCAATA
>JAFSXH010000230.1 GCA_017444165.1 bacterium
AAAGTGTCAGAAACAAAAAGTTACGAAGAGGCCATTAATAGACTCAATGAAATTTTAAAAATTCTAGAAAGTGGCCAACAAAGTTTACAGGAAACCCTAAAATTGATGGCTGAAGGCAAGGAACTTTTAAGTTTTTGTCAAGAAGAATTGCAAGCGGCTGAAAAACAATTGGAAGTTTTAGATTCTGAGGAATAGAGGTATTTTGTTTTGACTAATTTTAATCTCAAGACCCATCTTAAAGAGAGAGCCCAACTGGTCAATGAAGAGATGGAGAAGTACCTGCCTTCGACCTACTGCAAAATGGGCAATTTAGACGAAGTTATGCGCTACAGCGTCTTCCCTGGTGGCAAACGCTTCAGACCGATATTGTGTCTAGCCTGTGCCGAAGCCCTGGGAGCCGACCCTCATTTAGCTCTACCCATAGCTTGCGCTTTTGAGATGGTTCACTGCTTTTCTCTGGTACACGATGATCTTCCCTGTATGGATAATGATGATCTCCGCCGCGGCAAACCCACCGTTCACAAGGCTTATGGAGAGGATACCGCCCTATTGGCTGGAGATGCTCTTGTTATTGAGGCTTTTAACGTGGCTGCTCAAACTAGAGTTGTCGATCACCCGGAGATTACCATTGAAGTTATCAAAGAATTAGCCCAGGCTTCGGGTTGTTTAGGTATGGTCGGAGGCCAGATCCTCGATATGGAAGCCCAACATCACGGCACAGATCGCCAAGGACTTTTAGCTGTTCATAAAGGCAAGACTGGAGCTTTAATCCGCGGTGCGGCTCGTTCGGGAGCGATTGTGGCGGGTGCTTCTGTTCAGCAATTAGAAGCCATTACCGAATACAGTGAAATTATAGGGCTAGTCTTCCAAATTACAGATGATATTTTGGATAGTCAAGAGGATCCTGATCCCATAAGTTTCCCAACTCTATTCGGTCTGGAAGAGTCAAAAAATATAGCCAAAGAGAGAACAGAGAGAGCTTTGAATCTCGTTAAACCTTTCAACAGTCCAGCTCTAAATGAGTTAGCTAACTATTTATTAATTAGAACCAATTGATGATTATTCACACCGCCAATGCTTTAGCGGAGGCTAGTCAAAAATTAGAGGTCATCTTGCACAAAGTGTCCCTGCGCAACATAGCTTGGAGGGGACACTTTGGTGCATTGTACTACGAAGAAACTGAACGCTACAGCCGCTCTTTGGCTTCTTTAGCTTCATTAGCTAAGAATGACGTTGAGCTGTGTTATTTAGCTTCAGGTTGGCAGCTGGCTCGTTTAAAAATTCTAGATGAAGAGAAGAGCAATTTAGTTATTGTAGTTAGCGATCTTTCGGCTAAATTGCTCTGCGCTTTGAGAGATCTCCATCTCTCTAACGTGCAGGCCACAGTTATACTTTTAGATGCCTCTTCCAATTTCATCGATCAAAACAATTATCCAGGGATATTAGCTCGCTGCGAAGGATTGACCTACCCACCTCCCCTATCTTTAGAAGATAAAGATGAAGTCTCTCAGCAGTTGAAAAATTTTTCAGGCAAATCGGGCATAAAAATTATCCATTTGCTGAACTTTACAGAGAACAGAACAGCCACTAATCCACCTTTATTACATTATTCAAACTCTAACCATCGCCAGTTATCGAATAAAAATCAAACATTAGAGAGAGTGTCTCTGAGACGCATGGCCGAGGATCTGCAATGTTATCCGAAAGTCAACTGTATCTGGGCCAGTGCTCAAGATCCATCGCCGTTTGACATATTGGCTGAAAAATTACAAGTAGCTTCCGTTGATGGTGTGATCATTAGAGCTATAGGAGTGGCAACTTCTGGTTTTCATCCTTTAGTAGTAATTTCAGCCGCTGATGTTCCCAGAATCATAAATGATCTCTTGAAAACCCCTCCCTTTCCTATAACCATTTTATTAGTCGATGCTGGCTTACTAAACAATGAAGAAGAACTGCCACCTGCCAATCGTTGTGATCTGGCCCTGCTACGGGTAATAAACAATCTGACTATTGGTGTTCCAACTGACGAAGAAGAAGCACGCTCTATGCTCCTCACTTTATTATCGTTGGATACACCCAGTATTCTGCGCCTGAGTTCTTCAGCTTCTATAGGTCTGGAAGCTAAAGAAAAAGACTCTTTAGAATGCACTTTTCAAGGCCGCTGTCTCTGTAGGGGTGAAGATCTATCCTTCATCTGTCTAGGAAGCTGTGTTTACTGCGCAATGTTAGCCGCCCATACTTTACACTCTTGGGGAGTATCCGCTGCCGTATACTCTATGGACTGGCTAAATCCACTAGATGAGAACCTCCTTCAACAAGCCGCTCAATGTAAAAAGATCATAACTGTAGAAGAACACTCCTGCCATGGAGCCTTAGCCACAGCCGTAATGGAATTTTTGCAAGCTAACTCTCTAAATGAAGTCAAATTGAAGACTTTAGGTATAAGAGAAGACGTATCTAGTAACAATTTAGAAGATCACGGCCTATCTATGGAAGGACTTCTAGAAATGGCTAAAGATATTTTATCTCACAGATAAGAATTCAACACAATTTATCTCTTTGCACCATCTTTTTTCTTATCCATTTGGTGAATATCCGCCATCCCTTCACCTTCAGAGGGCATAGCACTAGAGAAGTTCTCACCAGCATTGCGCACATAGAGTGGCCTAAATATGCGACTCTTGCGATCAAAGAGGTTAACATCTTCAACCTCTTTATCTATAAATCGCACTACTAATCCCCAAGCTGTACGATCATCGGCCAAAACAACTGAACCACTGCGCAAATTTAACATAGCTACGCCTTCAATATGACCTTGGCCCGCGATCTTTATGTTTGGCCCGCAGTCCTCTTTAGGACTTACCACGATACTGCCATTGTAACTTATCTTGGCTAAGTCCATGCCATTATCAGAGGTTATCTCTTCCAATTTATACTTTAAACGATGATCTAAAGTGATCTCACTCTTTCCCAAAGTGGCTAAAGAGTAATCAAGTTTGTAATTTCCATCCCACACTTGACCCAAATAAACTCTCTTATTGGGTTTAGCCAGCCACAGAGGCGATAACAGTTGAGCCATGCGCACACCATCATAAAGTTTAGAATGTCTGCCTCTCAAAAGTTCTAGTCCTGCCAAAACACCGCTAGGCTGCAAACGCAGAGAGTAGAGATTCTTCACCATTAAGTTCGGCTTATTGGCACCAACTTGAGCGAACTTTTCTTCCTTGATCTCATAATTGACGATAGGCTCATTACCACCCTGGCTCACACTCTCCACAAGGTTGGCGGCATAATCATAGACATCTGGTTGAACATCATCGTCCATATTGAAGTTTATCTCACCACTGTAGCCGCGCATCTCTCGCGCACACATAAGCATAGAGACCACACTGACTGGTTCCAAACGACCAGCAGGAACATCTTTTACAAGGCGCACTCCTAAAATTGCTTGACGCACCTCAGGAAATATAACTAAAACCAAAATAAATACGGCTAAAACGCCACCGAGTACAAAAAATATACGTTTCAACATAAGCGTGGCTAGGTTGCGTTCTCAGTTGTATTTTCCTCCTCCCTAAAATAATGTTCTACCTACTATATATGGGAGTTGATTATTATTATTTTTTTGCTAAATTCTCTAAAGAACTTTGTTTTGCAAGTTTAAATCTTAAAATAGAGTGGGTCAAATCAAATGTCTACATCTGCTAAGCAACTTTTTTTCTCTCTGTTGCTCCTCTTCACAGCGGCGGTTTGGGGAAGTGGTTTCTTAGTTATGCAAGATGTACAGGAGATCGTACCTATAAATTATGTTCTGGCAGTGCGTTTTTCGGTGGCTGCCCTAGGTTTGGTGTACTTTGTCTACGCAGATCGAGCTAATTTTGGTTGGGATAAAATCTGGCAAGGTATAGTAACTGGTGGATTGATATACTTAGCGTATTGGGTACAATCTTACGGTCTGTATTTCACTACGGTCAGCAACAATGCAGTTTTGTGCGCTCTTTATGTAGTGATGGTTCCTTTTTTAGTCTGGTTTGTGCGCAAACAAAGTCTATCTTGGAGAATATACGCTTCAGCATTTACCTGTCTGTTAGGTGTAGTCTTGGTGGCAGCTCCTAACGGCATGGATAAGATAAATTCAGGAGATGCTTTAGCTTTAACCAGTTCTTTCTTATACGCTCTTCATATGGTCGTAGTTTCTATCTATTCAGAGAGAACTGAGGTAATGTCTCTCACGTGCCTCCAATTTGCTTTTGCAGGACTGTTCGCTTTTATAGTAGCCAGTTTTGGCAAGCCATGGCCACAGCATCTAGAACCTTCTGCATACTACTCCCTAGCCTGGCTGTCCGTTATGGCCACTTTAATGGCCATAACAATGATGAATATAGGCATAAAGTATGTCAGTTCTTCTAAAACTGCTATAATACTATCGACAGAATCTGTATTTGCCTGTATATTCGGAGTTATCTTCAAAGATGAACCAATAACGGCCAATTTGGTTGTAGGTGTAGTTTTGGTCTTTGTAGCTATGGTAGCCTCTCAATTAGAACCTTCTAAGGAAGGCAAACGCAACAAAGCAGAGATATTAAGAGCTAATTCCAATACGCTCAAAGCTACAGCGTAAAATTTTCTATTATTTTCCACTATCTCTACCATTTTCGGGAGGCCTTTATGGCAACAATATTAGTATATACTGCTAATGGCAGTGGAATTTATCCGATTATTCCTGTATTGCAAAAATTACAGGAAAACGGAGACAATATTGTTGTAAAAACTTCTCAAAGCAACATTTCCAATATAATTGAAGCTGGACTTAGTCCTG
>JAFSXH010000231.1 GCA_017444165.1 bacterium
AACTTGTTTCGCTCGTTGTCTCGGTACCTGTCTCATAGCCACTTGAGCCCGATCCGTTGGAAATTACTTTCAAAGGTTCAGAACAAGAACAATCTCCCCAAGAAGCAGTTATCTCGGTTTCACCTACTTTTTTACCTATAAAAATGTTGCGACTATCGTTAGCAATATCGGCAATGTCGCTATCTTCACTGATCCAATCACAGAGTGAACTGACATCCTGAAAATACATCTGACCATCTCGTTCAAATTCAGCAATAGCTCTAAGTGTTATTGATTCTCCAACTTTTACTTTCAACACTGAGCCATCGGACTCTGAATAACTGGACGATTCTATCTCAAGACTGCGAACATTTGAGACAAAACCAACATCTTCCCATTCTGGTTCATTAATTTCGTAAGTTCTAGAGGTACGCTTAAGATCTATCTCTTGAGAATAAAAACCAATAACCTCATCGTCTCCATCTAAATAACTTATACTCACGGAGGCGGCAATCACTGGCACTCTTTCAAAGACTACTCTATTGGTTCTGTCTTTTTCAACTGGACCGTAGACTATATTACCATATAAATCATAACAGCGACACACTAAGCGCGAAACTTTATCGGATACAGTCCTGGCAGTTATCGCCCTATTGACAACGATAACGTCTTTATAATCGACAGAAGCGGAAGACGAATTTCCAGCACTAACACTACCTGTACTATCGTCAGAACAGCCACTTATCAATATTAAACAGAACAAAAATAGCAAGTGCTTAATTACATCAGCATATCGTTTACGTTGCATAAAACCTTACCTCCCAAAATCTTTAAAATTAGACCGAATGTAAGCCTAGACGATGGACTAGTAAGTTGCAACAAGTGTAAAACGAAAAAAAACTCATCTAATATTGTGAACGTCTATTTCCTGTATCAAGAACCTTGACCTTAGCCTGTTTTTGGTAAAACGCCATGCCACAGCAGAGTATCTGTTCGTAGCCGTATAGTCCCTCGGCGTACCTTCCAGCGACAATCTGCTCTATTGCTCTAGCGCAATCTCTCTCTAAATCTAGTTCTCTATTAGACTTCTTCGCCTCTATAATTATAGCCCTGCGGTTATCTTCATCCTTTAAGAGAATATCTGGTCTGCCCAGTCCTTTTTCCTTATTCGAATCTACCTCATAACCTAAGCCGACAAACAAGCCTACAAGGAAGGCGTGATAATAATCTTCGTGATAATCATTATAACTAATCGTCTTCCAGAGAAGTTCTGAGACAGATTTACTCGCTTTCTCTTCATCCCGACTCCAGAAGGCCTCCATCATACCCTTTTGTAAATCTGTATTTATAGTATCTCTAAACATCTTCACGACCGTATCTTCAAATATGGAAGCTATCTCTCTATTAGGTATCTTGAGACTTACAGTCTCTCCCTCCTCATCAGCGTCGGCTTTCGTAATGTAACCAGTCATAAGGAGAACACTCCACAGATTCTCCTCAGACGAATGCAATGTATCGTAGGTAAGTTCATCCGTGATAGTCTCAGTGATCCTCCCGCCGTTCATAAGTGTCTCAAATTTGCCTTTTACCTTAAAATCAGTGCGTTTTACAAATGTGAGCAACACACCATTGTGGCTGGTGTTCTTCCAATAATTTTTAGGCTTAGCGTTACTTCTCTTTTTTAAGGCTGATACGTAATTTATCACATCCCAGGGACAATAGACAAAACTATTTCCGAACACATATCCATCGTACCATTCCCTGATTATATCTACCTTATCTAGCCTATCAGAGGCAGTAAGTATACCTTCAACTTCTTTTTCCGAAAAACCAAAATACCCCGAAAAATCTTCATCAAGTACAGAATATGAGGCGAAGTTATTAGTACCAGTAAAAATGCTCTCTTTGGCGATTCTAAGACACCCCGTAATAACAGCGAATTGTAAAAATTCATTATCCTTGAGAGTTACACTCATAATCCCCTTGATAACATCGAGCATTTTAGAATAATATCGATTTTTGGCGTTATCTCTCTCACTAGCTTTAGCAAGAGGAACATCATACTCATCGATCAATAGAATGACTTTCTTTCCATAAATACCATTCATCATGCGCATGAGTGTTTTTAACGAATATTGAATGTCACTGTCTGTGGCCGTTTGAGCCTTTAGCCTGTTAAATACATCCACATCAAAAATATTTACATTCGCTTGAGAGCTAATAATATCAGAAATTCTCTTGCAAAGATCAGCTAGGGTATTTTTTAATTTTGCATAGGCCAACTCAAACTCTTCGGATTCAACATCCTTAAAAGAGATAAAGAGTACAGGATACTGATTCATCCATTCTCGGCAAAAATCTTCAT
>JAFSXH010000232.1 GCA_017444165.1 bacterium
GGTCATAATGTGGGAAATTTTCAAGAAATTATGCGACAACAAGAGCGTTAAACCAAGCAATGTCGCAGTTGAGTTAGGCATTCCAACCAGTACAATATCTGACTGGAAAATGGGTAGATATAAGCCCAAAGACGATAAATTAGAAAAAATTGCCAACTACTTTAATGTATCACTCGATTATTTAAAGGGGCGTTCTGAATCACCAGGAAAGGACGGCTACTGGCTTGACGAAGAAACGGCCAAAATAGCTCAAAAGATATTTGAAGACAAGAACCTACGGCTACTATTTGATTCAGCCGTAGATAGTAAGCCTGAAGAACTAAAATTTGTACATGATATGCTCTCTCGCCTTAAGAACGAGGAAAGGGGCGAGGCATAATGAGAGATTTTAGAGTTGTTCTTAAAGATTTTAAGACAACAAAAATAGGTGCCTGTATCACTCCAAACGAGGACGGCACCCATACAATCTTTGTTAATGAAAGGTTATCAAAGGACCAGCAAGCTAAAGCGGTCAAGCATGAACTCAATCATTTTTACAATGATGACTTTTCTAAACTTGATGTTAATGACATAGAAAACAATATTTAACTAATTATTGGTTTAGAAATCAAGGGAAAGGATTTCATGTATATACAAAAAATAACAAATGAAAAATATAGAGTTAGAGAGATGTATAACGGCGTCAGCTATTCCATTATGTTTGACTTTAGGCCAACGCAGAAGGAAGCAAGGAAAGCACTTATGGATAAGATCGAGAAAGACCATACTAAAACAAAGCCTACACAACTCGGTATAGCTGCTAAGCAATACATCGAATCTAAGACAAATCTACTTTCCCCAGAGACAATTAGAAATTATAAGAAATATTTGAGACAAATACCTGATAAGTATAAAAAGATTTACATAAGTGATATTACAAATATTACACTTCAAAATATAATAAATGACTATGCATATGATCATAAGCCAGCTACTGTTCGTAGCTATTGGAATTTTATCAACATAGTCATAAGAACACTAAGTGATAGGCATTATAAAGTGCTACTTCCACATGATAACGAAGAAGAAGCATACATACCAACAAAAGAAGAGGTGGAACTTATACTTAAAGAATTAAGAGGCACTAAGTACTTTACGCCAATATACCTTGCCGCTTATGGACTTAGACGTGGTGAGATTATGGCACTATCTTTAGATGATGTGTCAGACTGTAGAATACGGATCAACAAATCCCTTGCCCAAGATGAAAAGTATAACCCTATCATTAAAGCCCCCAAGACAAGAGCATCTAACCGTGTGGTTCCAGTGCCAAAAGAGATCACAGATAAGATAAAAAGAGATGGTGTCATATATGATGGCTCAGCTTATTCTCTAAATGAAGTCTTACACAGGATCCAGGACAAGTATAGCATAAAGAGGTTTTCTATACATAAGCTTAGGCATTATCTCGCTACCACTCTCCACTATATGAATAAACCAAAAAGACTTATAGAGAGCATTGGTGGCTGGGAGACCAACAGTAAGGTCCTTGAAAAGGTCTATACTCACACTAAGAAGGTTGAAGAGGTTATAGAGCTTTTTGACCTTGATGAAAAAGCGTTTTTGTAAAAAATTTGGCAGAAATTTGGCATGAACAGGTTTAGGCAACAAAAAAAGGCTTAAAATAAGCCTTTTTTGAGCGCTCCCCGAGTAGGACTTGAACCTACGACCTACCGGTTAACAGCCGGTCGCTCTAACCAACTGAGCTATCGAGGAAAATTTTATACCACGAAAACAACATAAGAAAGAATGAACTTAAAATCAGAAAAGTATAAGACCTCGACCTATTAGTAAGCGTAAGCTAAGTACCTTACGATACTTGCACCTTGCTCCTATCAACCTTGTGTTCTTCAAGGGGTCTTACTCACGAATGATGGGATATCTCATCTTGAGGATGGTTTCACGCTTAGATGCCTTCAGCGTTTATCCAAACCCGACATAGCTACGCTGCCATGGAGTTGATCTCCA
>JAFSXH010000233.1 GCA_017444165.1 bacterium
ACTGTCTTCTTCGCTGGCAACGGTGGCAGTGCGGCCGATGCCCAACATTTAGCTACTGAACTGGTGGGACGCTTTGAAAAAGAGAATGAACTACCCGCTATAGCTTTAACGACTGACACTTCTTGCCTGACGGCATTGGCTAACGACTTCGGTTACGATAGCGTCTTTGCTCGCCAAATAAAAGCTCTCTTACACTCTGGAGATGTTCTTGTAGCTATATCTACATCTGGTAACTCAGAGAGCATAAACCTAGCCGCTCAAGCTACTCACAGTAAAGGCGGTAAAGTGATCGCTTTTACTGGTCGAGATGGTGGAAAATTAAAGGATTTGAGTGATATCGCCATTGTTGTCCCATCTAAGAGGACTTGTCGCATTCAGGAGAGCCACATAACCATAGGTCATATACTCTGTGAATTGATAGAAGAGGCTATTTAGTGGATCTATTACTCTTAGTAGCTCTAGCCGTTATCGCCTGGGGCGGCTACAAAATAGCTATCAATTGGCTAGAAATTTACGATACCAACTTAGCTTTAGCTCTGGGCCTTCCCCTTGGCCTCTTTTTCTGCGTGCTAGTAAATATTCTAGGGAGCAATTTTTTACCTCTGCGGAGTTATTTAATATTCGATCTTATATCCTTATTTTTATTAGGTTACTTCTTGCCCAATAAAAGTATCTCTACCGACAGTCACAAATTAAACAGAATCCACAAGATCATAATATCTTTAGTTATCTTCACTTCAGTCTTCTATTTACACTCTGTCCAAGTAACTAGTGTAAGTCCAGATTTTTGGTACTCTTATCCTTTGACACGCTCAATAGTGAAGGGCAATAAGGAGATAAGACATCCATTCTTTCCCTGGCTGAAAGTTGGCAACACGCTATCTCAAACAAAATTGACGGCTACACTATCCTACACCCTGGATGGTGATACCTTACGTACCCAATGGATCACAGAATTGATCTTCATGATCAACAGTATAGCCCTATGGTCTTTCCTCATGTTGAGATTGACGGATAATGGTTGGATAGCCACTTTTGGAGCTATCTTCCTATTCATGGGCATAAATGTCGGCGACAAGGCTGGCTTGATGGACGCTTTTGACAACGGTGATCTTCTAGTCTTCTTCCTCTTGGGAACGGTATTAACCCTTCTAACCGACATTATTCAAAAGACCAGCTTGCATGTGCGAACAAAATGGCCGCAAATACTCATAACTACCGTTATTTGCGGCCTGTACGGAATATTTTGTCTATCCTACTTGTTACTTGCCCTAATCTGCTTTGCCATGTCCTCTTTGGTCATAGCTCGCAGAAGGCGTTCACTTTTGTTGCCTCTCACCTTATCTATTATTATCTGCATCGCAGGTAGCTTATTATTGACTCTCTATTTGGAGAGATCTTCTGATCTGTCTATTCCGTACATACACTTTCCCAAAAAAGATTTCTTACGCATAAGATTGGGTTCTGATCCATACCGCAGATTCTCCAATGTTCTAGATACAGCTATCTTGCGCCACTATAAGCCACTTCCTTATGATGGTGGTTATACGTTCATCTTCAGCGGCAAATTCTTAATCATGCACTGGCTGCCGACATGGTTAGCTCCCTTAACTATCCTTTGGGCCATTTACAGACGCAATGTGTATGCTTGTACTTTTGCACTATTCGGTTTAGTAGCCTATTTTACGCCAGCCGTCGTAGATTTTGGCCCTTTGAGAGAGAGCGAATATTTCCGTTGGGAGTTGGCCGCAGGTTTGGGATTTGCTGGAGTTGTAGCTTTTACAGTAGGCGATCTCTGGGCCTTATTAGCCGAATTGCCCTCTAATTGGCAGCGCAGATCTTCTTACTTACTTTTGACAATGTTTGTATGCGTCAATTTAATTGGCGCAGAAAAGCTCATTAGCAAAGTAATTATTCAAATCCAGCAAGATCGCAATGTAGCCAAGAGGATCCTCTATCCCTGGTATCAGGATACTGAGAAGTGGATGTTAGCCCAAAGTTATCTCCAGCTGAATAAGCGCGATCTCGATCTGGCTCGTTGGCTTTGGTCTAATGCTGGAAAAGAAGATGTGGTTTGGCGTGAACACCAGTACAACATTTACAATCACGTAGAAAAATGCTCGGCCCTCAACGGTCTGGCAGGAACATTATCTTGTGAACACATTGCCAATCCAGATTGGATGCCCCTAGGTACTCCCCCATATTGGCCCAATTACGTGAGTTCAGCCTTCGCCCTATCCCACGATCCTAGTTTAATTGCGGGCCTAGGTGCGAACTGGCTCATAAGCTCCAGCCCCCTAAAAGATAGAGAAGGGATAACTCTAATAAAAACCTTCGGTGATTCAGCCAAGCATTACCTTTACAAGGTAGATACTCCCTTGCCTTGCAAGTTATTAAATATCCAAGATTGCTCTTCTAGTGATAGAACCTTACAGGTCAAGGGTATTCCCCAGGCGGATCAATGGATGGCTGGTTGTGCTTATCCTATAAATATTAAACTATCTGAACCTTTCAAAGGCTGGTTAAAGGCTGTATTTATCGACAGTAAAACTTTCAAAAAAGTAGCTAATACCCCTTCGATAGGACAATTTATTGAAGGTCAAAATATTAAATTCACAATCTCCCCCCCTCTAAATGAAGGAGAATACAAAATTGTCTGGTTACTGAGCCAAGACGGCAAAGAGTGGCAAAAGGTTGCAACAGAAACACAAGCTGATTATTCTCTTTCCAAAAATATCGACAACCATCTGCGTTTGCAAAGCATTAAAACTGATACGAATTACAGTGGCTATTTAACCTTGAAAAATATAGGAAATAAACCTTTCGATTGCGGAGGCCCATTAAATATCAATATTTGGGTATGGTCTCAAGAGCTACACAACTATCGCGGTGGCTCATTTGAAAGCCAAACAAAACTATCTAAGATCATCCCTCCTAAAGGTGAAGTTACCCTCAGCTGGTCCCTGCCCGAAGAGCTACCTAAAGATTATCGTCTAGATGTAGGAGCCAGCGGCTTAATCGGTCACAATATCAGCGTTTCTCGCCTCTAGCTCAAAAGTGCAGGATTTTCTGCAATCTACGAAAAGCCACGGCGATACTTTTTTGAGGATAATATTATGGAATGGAAAGAAGCTATAGATAACCTAGAAGCTCGCCGCGAAAAAGCCAGACTGGGCGGCGGTTTGGAAAGGTTAGAAAAACAACATCAATCGGGAAAATTGACCGCTAGAGAGAGATTAGAAAAACTCCTCGATCCTGGTACTTTTGTTGAAACTGACAATTTTGTAGAATCAAGGATTAACGATTTCGATCTAGACAAACGCAGAGTTTTAGGCGACGGTGTAATTACAGGTTACGGCGAGATAGCTGGACGTTTGGTATTTGTTTACAGTGAAGATTTTACGGTGATTGGCGGAACTTTAGGTGAGTATCACTCTATGAAGATCTGTCGGCTACAAGATATGGCTATGGCCGCAAAGGCCCCTATCATCTGCATCAACGATAGCGGAGGAGCCCGCATTGAAGAAGGTATTGCCTCTTTGAGTGGTTACAGCGGAATGTTCTTGCGCCACACCTTGGCTTCTGGTGTAATTCCCCAGATTGCTCTGATTCTCGGTCCCTGCTCAGGCGGTGCTTGTTACGCTCCCGCCATTTGCGACTTTATCTTCATGGTGCGCGGCATCTCAAAGATGTTCATCACTGGACCTAATGTTGTTAAAACAGTCATTGGTGAAGAGGTCTCTGTAGAAGAGTTAGGCGGAGCAGAGATCCACGCTCAAAAGAGTGGAGTATCTCACTTTACTTACGACTCTGAATACGAGTGTTTAATGGGTGTACGCCAGTTGTTGAGTTATCTGCCCCAGTCTTACACCTCTACTCTACCCACTGTCACTAATAAACCTTCAATAATGAACAGCGTCTCCAATCTCTTCCGCTCTTCTAAAGATTGGGAAAATGATCGTTGCAACAACTTGACCAAGATTGTTCCCGACAATCCCAAGAAGGCCTACGACGTCTTAGAGGTTATCGACACAATATTCGATGCAGGTGCCTTTATGGAAGTCCAAAAAGGCTTTGCCAAAAACGTAGTTGTAGGTTTCAGTCGTTTAGGTGGTGAGGTCGTCGGCATCGTGGCTAATCAGGCTAACTGCATGGCTGGTTCTTTAGATTACAATGCTTCGGATAAGGCCTCACGCTTCATCCGCTTCTGTGATTGCTTCAACATACCCTTAGTAACCTTAGTCGATGTCCCCGCCTTCTTGCCTGGTACGAATCAAGAACACAGTGGAATTATACGCCACGGAGCCAAGATGCTCTTCGCTTATTCAGAAGCGACTGTCCCCAAGATTAGCTTAATCATGCGCAAGGCTTACGGCGGAGCTTACATCGCTATGAATTCTAAAAATATGGGAGCTGATTACGTATACGCCTGGCCTATTGCCGAGATCGCCGTCATGGGTGCGGAGGGAGCCGTCAATATCGCTTTCAAGAAGAAGATTAAAGAAGCTGAAGATCCTCAGGCTATGAGAGCACAATGTATTGCAGAATATGAAGCTCGCTTCCTCAATCCTTACGAAGCTGCCGCTAAAGGCTTCGTAACTGAAGTTATTAAACCGAGCGAATCGCGCCAAAAATTGCGCAGTGCTTTAGCCGCTCTCAAGACCAAAGAAGCCGAGCTTCCTCGAAAGAAACACGGCAACATACCACTCTAAACAAAATAAAAAAGGAGGATGTCCGAAAAGTTCATCCTCCTAATTTTTTTATCTCACTAAATTAATAGTGATGATGGTAATCATGGGGTCTGTCTTCTGGACGATGATGTCTAGTGCCAGTGTAAATCATATCCTTCTCTCTGAAGATGAGAGTATCGTAGCTGTGACGGGGAGTGAGATAAGACATCTTAAAAGCTCCGCCGCCTTCCTTATTCCTGACCTTTACGTTATAATTTCCGTTTGGTCTTACGTGAAATACACCATAATCACCACGCTCAACTCTAGCTGAGGGGCCGCCCTGAACATCTACAAACAAACTGTGTTCAGTATAATTGTAAACCTTGATAGCTCCATCGTGATAATGCTGAGCCTGCACTTCAGGAGCAAAGACTCCCATAATACCGAAAAAGGCCAAAGAGAACAGAAGAATACTTAAAACCTTACTTATATTTTTCATGCTAAAAACTCCTTATCTTCTTGGCAACTCACTGCAAAGTCGCCGTTTTTAGGAATACCTCGCTATTCTGTCCCGTCCTGCTAAATATTCCATCTATATGTTATAAGCCCTAATAGTGATAATGATGACGATCTGATAACCTTCACCACGTCCACTTAATGGCCGTCAATAGTACATATCATTCTCATAGAAATCTAAAGTACACTCACCACCGCCACCTAAATGAGCAGTCTTGGAACTCTTGCCACCTCTGTGGTTGTCCACTTTAACGGTGTGATCTCCTCCAGAAACATCGAAGTTTCTATAACCACCACGTTCAATCGAAGCAGACGAACCGCCTTCAACCACCACAAAAAGATCGTAATTAGTATAGTTATTGACCCTAATAGTGCTACTATGATGAAAAATGGGATCTTCGTAATAAATAATAGGACCTTCATAATAAATAGGCGGAAGAAAAGGGGGACCTCCAGGGTGGTCAGGTGGTGGAGGGGGGCCATCATGGTGATCAGGATGATCAGGAGGATGGGAAGGTCCTCCAGGGTGATCGGGGTGATTAGGGGGATGAGAAGAACCTCCGGGGTGATCGGGATGATTAGGGGGATGAGAAGAACCTCCGGGGTGATCGGGATGATTAGAAGGAGCACTGTGACGAACAGAGGGACTTTCATGACGATGAACAGCACCCCCGTGACGAATAGCACCTCCGCCTCCGCGACGGTGAGCCTGCACCTCAGACGTACCAACTACAACAAAACTTGCAAAAGACGCAGAGAATAAGAGAACACTCAATATTTTAGTAATATTATTTTTCACAACTTAAACTCCTTATATTTCTGGCAACTCCTTGAAATCATCGTTTTTAAAAGTTACTTCTCCTCTATGTTCTCCTCTACCGACAGTTATCCATTTTTTGGCAGTTTCGTCTCCTAACTCTGCCTCAATTTTAAAGTCA
>JAFSXH010000234.1 GCA_017444165.1 bacterium
ACGGATTGTAATACTCGTACTTCCCTTCTTTGCGAGCTACATTAAAAATAGAGGAAATGCGCCATTCCAATTCACTTTTTTGGATCGGATCAACTTCTTTTTCCCTCCAAAAAAATATAAGACGAAACTTAGAATCATCGTCAGATGGCATATTGGGAAGAATTATACTTTTTTTCGATTTTTTATCCTTACTGGCTAAATTGTCAGTTCTACGACGACGATGGCGTACGTGCGCAACTAAACTTGCTCTTTCCATACAAACCTTACATCTTAACTTTCCTTCAGCCCCCAACTGAATGAGTCTGTGGATTATAACGTTAATTTTAATTTATCGCAACCGCCGCCCTCTATTACTGAAATTTGGTAGCATAAAAATTTAATATCCCGCTAACAAAAAAACAAACTCAGTTTAATAAATAGTACACATTTTTAGCACAATATATGTGCATGTTTAAGTTTACATATTTAATATTTATGTGGCCCGTATACTTTACATTGGGAATTGTGGGAGGGATACTCTTTTTTCTCAATGATTGCCAAATTGCTCTTGTTATCTTTTTAAGTGCCTGCCTAATTTTATTTTATCTAACTAAAGTCTTTAACTTAAACAAAATTGCTGGCCCCATATCCATAATATTCTTCTCATGTCTGCTGGGCTACAGTCGCTCTGGCTGTGATTATCGCTCGGAGTTGCCACTTTGGGAGGGAAAAAATATTTCCGCACAGGGAAAAATCATAAAATCATACCCCCGTTCCAATGCTTATAAACTCCTCGTCAATTTAACTTCTAGTGGAGATAATCTACTTTTGCAAGGGCGACAAGAAAGCAAAGAACAACAAAATATTTCGACAGGTGATAAGATCTCTTTTCAAGGATTGCTCGTACCGCTAGCAGAGGAAAGCCAATATTACAAACGTTATAAAATAAATTATAAAGTTGAATTGTCAGAGTTGCGTCTAATTGACAAAGCCGAGAAAAATTGGCGGACTCGTCTAATAGAAACTGGAAAGAAGAACATCACCCCCCGATATTGCGCCTTGGTCTTAGGTGTCGTCTTGGGAACGAGCGAACTTTTACCCCAAGAACAGAAAAAAATTCTCCAAGCGGTAGGTCTGAGCCATATGTTAGCCGCTTCTGGTTTTCATCTGGCTTCTTTAGCTGGTCTGTGTATCCTAGTGGGACGCTCCGTATTCAAAGTAAACAAGAGACACTTGTCCCTAATAATTGGATTCATAAGTTTTTTTTATGCGCATCTGGCCAATTGGACTCCCTCCATAACACGAGCCTTCTTTATGCTCTCCCTCTACCTTGTGGCCACAATTTTAGGAAGGCCCTGTTGGAATTGGCGTTTTCTCCTTATCGTCTTGTCGGGCGTATTAATTTATGAACCACATTTATGGGAAGATGTGGGCTTACAATTGTCTTTCCTAGCCGTAGGGGGAATATTTTTATGGTTCTTGCCTTTACAAAATATCATGCGATTTTTACCTAAGTTAGTAGCAACTTCCCTCTCTTTGAGTATATCTTCAATGTCACTAATAGGCCCACTTTTACTCCTTTATTTTGGTCAATTTGCCACTTCATTTTGCCTGGCTGGTCTCTGTATCGCTCCACTCTTAGAAGGTGTTTTCTTCCTATCCTGGCCCTGTATTATACCCATAAACTTAGGACCAATAACAAAACTTTCCGCTCACCTCTGTGCCCAACTGTGCGAATGGACACTTCTCTTGAGCGGAAAGTTCGTAAAAGCACTGCCATCTATCCAACTTTCCCCGCCCTCTCCTACAATTATGATCCTCTATTACATTTTTATCTTACTTTTGCGCCTAGCGTACCAGCCAACGCGTCGTCAAGCAGACCTCTTGGACAATCTTTAAGGTTTCATCGTAGAAATGTTGGGCCTCTTCTGGAGTATTGCCGATACAGGTTATACCAAACTTTCCATATTGAGAGACAGCCCCGATCATATGGAATATAACTCCAGTGTTAGTAGTTGAATTAAAATGAAGCTGAGAGTAAGTGATAATATCTATAAGATCTTCTGGTAAAAGACGACGGTAATTATCACATATCCAGTTATCAGAAGCGACGTAGTATTTAACTGAATTGCGCGGTGTAGTGAAGAGTCCCGTTTCAGTATTGTAATGACCACCTGTCAAAAATTGTAAAGTGCGGAAAGGATGAGTAGTGCCACCTTTGCGCATATTGATCTCAATGGCGTACAACTTCCAGGGATTATCTGAGCTAACTGGCAAATGAGGAATCGTAGGCACGGCCATATAATCAATAGATACACGCTCCACCAAACCGAGATCGGCCAAAGCCTGTCCTACCTTCAAACCACCTTCATGAATATCCTTATGAAACTCTAAAGGCGCAGGGAATTTACAACCAACAAAGATCTGTTTATCCTCACCACCCATGATCTGATCGTGGGTAGAAATTATCTGCACTTGACCTGTAGGGGTAATCCTAGTCTGTACACTGGGGGACGATTTTTCACAGCCCTCTAAAAATTCTTCAACAATGCCCCCCATCTGAATATACTTTTTCATAAAATCTGCGTAAGGAAGATGAGGAGCCTGCATCTTTAAACTCCTAGGCAGATCACTCTTAACTAAAGCTATAGCCTTGGCACGATTAGACAGAGTAGGCTCAATATTGAGAAGATCACCAAATTTATAAATAGCGTTGCCCTCTCCCGAAAAACCTTCATTAATTTTGACTACCGCACGTTTAGTCTCAGGTTTTTGGAAATACAATTCAACAATAGCTTCAGCTATATCATCTTCATTGGCAAGATCTTCGAAACCAAAAGGACAGAGAACTCCAGTCTGTTTGAATAACTTGCGTGATCCTGATTTTGTTCCATAAGGCAAAAAACTAGGATCCGCTCCCATAAGCGGCAATCCCAAAGCAACCGAGAGACTCTTTTCCGCTGGAGTGACATTAAATACGGACAAATGGGCTATCTGCGAGTGTTTAGCGTGATTGCGTATCCTCTGCATCAACGCAGGACGGTCGAGAACTTTTTGAGTTAAAGATACATCCCGTGAAGCGTCGTTTACATCATACATGTGCAGACGGCGACGAGCGTGCGAATAAGGAATGCCTGGCAAAAGCTGTAAATAATAATCCACAATACTCTGACGCAAAGGCTGAGAAGTTACATAAACAACTTCGGTATTAGGATTACAAAGCTGAATAAGCAAAAACAGCAAGCGCTCTTCGTAGTACTCAATACCATTTATCTTTAACATCTCCTCAGCATCGAGAGTCATAGAAGGCACAACTACAACTGTCTCACTAAAAGGAGTCTCACTGCTCAAAGCCTGCCATATAGGCTTCAGCTTAGAGTAAAGATGTTTAAAAAGAACATCCTCTTCCTCACTGCCAGGCTCTGGCAATTCAGATATAGGGCAATAAGAATCGGCCAAAACATTGAGATCTCTAAAATTGAAAGGATTAATAGTGTTGTCAATCTCTGAAGAATTATTATCCAATCCCGCTACACGCAGAGATAACTTTTGATTTTTCACGATAAAATTTACTCAATCCGTTACTTATTTTTGCCGCTATTGTGCTAAAGAACTAAATATTCCTACCTTTAAGCCCCATACATTGCATTTGACACTCTCCACACTGAAGAGCAAGGAATTCCTTATCACCCACTAACATCCATTTATACAAAACGTTATGAGTTGTAGTAAAAAAAGAAAATCAACAAACACGTCTAAGTTTACTTCACAAATTAAGAGGTGAACAGGATAATGCAAGTTACTCAATCTTACCATCCTCTGCTCCAAAGTATGCTATTTATAGCTGAACTGCCCGCTCCTATTGGAGAATTAGCTAGTCCAGAGTGGATCTTATCCCTTCTGACAAAAGAGCTCCCCTTGCCAGAAGAGGATACTTTCAAACACTATCGCCAATTGCTTCGTTGGGGTGGTTTTAAGCCTAGTGGACGGAGCAAACCTGCCGCAGAATATCTCGTTAAAGCAGTAGAAAGTGGCGAATTAAACTCTATAAATGCTGCCGTAGATATATTAAATGGTGTCTCTTTACATACTGGAGTACCTATAGGAGTAGTAGATCTAGATCTTTGTCAACCTCCTCTCCACATAGATTTAGGTTTAGAAGGGGAAAGTTACATTTTTAATAAGTCTGGCCAAGAGATGAATCTCAAGGGTTTAATATGTATGCGCGACTCGCTCGGTCCCTGTGCTAATCCTGTCAAAGATTCTCAACGTACTAAGACTAACGATCGGACGCGTCGAACTTTGACTATAGTCTGGGGAAATAGAGAGTGTATCGCCCCTGCTCAAAGGGCGTTTACCTGGCAACAGGAACTTTTGGAGAGGCTAGGATAAAAAATTATTCCCGTAGATACAAAATTTATAGCCAAAGAGGAAGAGATATAAAGATGAAATTAACCAAATATTTATTAGGTTTTGTTTTGATGAGTTCACTTTTAACTGGTTGTGCCGATAACAGAGATATAGACAATCCCAGTCGCGTATATTTAAAATCGAACACTCCCATAACTTTACCCCAATTAGCCCAGAAATTGCCAACTAATAACATTACTTCACCTGTGGAGATAAAAATCTATTCTTATAATGATGAAGATACTTCACTTTATAAATCTGTAAGTTATCCAGCTAACACAACTAATGCTCAAGAGATAGTCAACAGTTTACCTTCTCAGGGCCACTACAAGGTTAGTGTAACTTTGGATGAACAGACTTTAGCTTTGGATTTAGATGAAGGGGTTATAACTGCTAATTAATATTTATGTAATAATTTCCTAACAATTTGGCAAAATTATAAACATAATTTGCTAACATTTATGTTTTATTATCTCCCCTGTAAGCAGATTACGACAATTTGCTAATCACAGGGGGGTTAACTTGCTAGAAGATTTTGAAATTCGCAAAATAACTTTTTACAATGATGGTTATGCTTTAGCCAATGTAAATTTTCGCTTAGGTCCAATAGTAATACGCGGTGCTAAGGTCTTTAGCAAAGGAAAGAAACGTTGGTTATCTATGCCTGGTCGAATGGATGATTCTGGTCAATGGAATGATCTAGTCTATTTTCCAGATGATAATATCAGAAAAAAAATAGAGATAGCCGTTCTACAAGAGATAGATAAACTAAATAAAATATCACAGGGGGAAGATAAAAATGACTAATTATGATGTGGAAGTTTGTCAACTTGTGCCTTTTTACGGTGAAGGTTACACCAAAGCTACTTTATCTCTGCGCTTAGGTCCCGTAATAGTGCGCGGAGCCAAGATCTTCGAAAAGGAAGATAAACGCTGGTTGTCTATGCCCGCCCGCAAGATCAGAAATGGCAATTGGTTAGATATCGTGACTTTCTCTGATCGTCAGGAAAAGAATAAGATTGAGAATATTGTCTTAGAACAGTATGACAATATTCTCAATAAACTCAGCCAAGAAGGGACAGATGTTTCTAGCATTGCAGATGTGTAGGCGATGTGGGGTTGAGGCTCATATCGCAACAAAATTAATTTTATCGCAATCCGCCAGAAGACTCATTCCTCTTAGGTAGGAGATGAATGGCGGTGTTTTGAGCGGGTTCGATGCCCGATCAAAACACAAAACTCTGTAGCTCATCTTGCAAAGCTATAACTAT
>JAFSXH010000235.1 GCA_017444165.1 bacterium
ACTCCACAGCGACGTATTTGGAAATTTGCAAAAGATGAATTTGCGCCTCATCTTTACCTGTCGCCAGCGTCCTCCCCATGCGGCCACTTGCCTTGAGGTTGGGCCTATGTCTGCTGAAGAACTTTTACAATTAATGCGCTTACACTATGAAGCCGAGGATGATGGTGGTTATTTGCCACAGATTATTGAGGCCGCTCAATATAATACATATGTCGTTGATCAAGCGGCTAGACTTTTACGAAAGAGTCGGGGAGAACTTACTCCTGAAAAACTTTTGGCACAGATGCGAAGTTCAGATAAAGAGAATACAGTAACTGGTATTTTGAGAAAATTATTCAGTCTGTCAAAGTTATCTGAGCCTTCCCAAAGCATTATGGCTCAAGCGGCACTGTTGCCCGTAAGTGGTATGAGAGCGGCGTTATTTTTGAGTACCCACGATGAGGAACAACAGAATTTAATCCGCGTTTTGGAATGTAGTGGCTGGCTCAAAAAGAGTACAAATAATTTTATCTCGCTCCATCCGTTGGTGAGAGAGATCTGTCTTCCTGAAATTAAGAATTTTGATTTTGAATGTAAAGAGTTTGTAGCGAATTACTCTATTAAATTTCTTAGTTCGCCGTCTGATGAGCATGTTAAATTTAAGGCCGAAAATATAGAGATCTTTTCCAATGCGGCTGATTTTTTAGAAGATTCTGATGGCAAATTGGCAAGTATTGCTGGTGAAGTAAATTTTAATGGAGGCCTCTTCCATGAAGCTCTAGCTTATTTTCAGAAATGTTTAAATATTTTGCAATTGTATCCACAATCTAGTGTTGTAGAAGAGTTGGATATAAGAGCTAGTTTAGCTGATTGTATGAGTCGTTTGGGTAATTTCCAAGAATCGCTTTATTATTTAGAGTCTAGTTTAAGTGAAGCTGAAGGTAATATTGGCATAGAAGAGCACAGTAAACTCATATCTTACTATAAGCAATTGGCTGATATCTATCTTAGAATTTATAATGTTGAAAAAGCAGGAAAAATTTATGAAATACTCATACGCCTACTGGAAAGCAGTAATAGAGTTGATGAGTTTACTGCGGCCAATATTTATATTAGCTGTGCTAAATTTTATATTATGCGTGGTCAATATAAAATAGCTGAGAAGTACAACTCTAAAGCCGTAAAGATTGCGGTAAATAATAAAGATTTGGATCTACTTGCGATAGCGGCAGCAACTCTTCAGAACCGTGCGCAATGTGCTTTTTTTACTGGCCGTTTCGATGTTGCCATGAAGGATATGAAAACTGTTATAAAATTATATGAAGAGAAGTTATTTGGAAAACATCATCCCATAACTGCCGAAAGTTACGGTTCTCTTGCTTTTATTTTATTCGCAGATGATAAATTTTCCGAAGCTTTAGATTATTTGGAACTGGCCAAAAAGATTTTAGAGGAATTTTATGGAGAAAATCATCCTACAAGTGGCAATGTTTATTTTCTTATGGCTTTAGTTCTTTTTATGTTAGATGATAAAATACAGGCTGAAGAGTGGCTGGATAAAGCTATTTCAATTTATAAGGAAGTATTTGGTGAGCAGGACATCCAAACTAAAACGATTTTATTTTATAAAAAATTATTTAACGGGACTCCTCAAACATTCGGGCATTTAGAATTAGATTATTTGGAATTGTCTAAGAAGATTTCAAATAATTTTTTTAGATAGATCTACCTTGGTGGTAATTTAGAACAATTAAAGTTTTTATAAAAAATCTGCTCGCGACCATTAATCTAAATTTAGATTTACACTTATTTATAAATCAGAGACTATAGCGTATAGTAGCCTCAGTTCGAAATGAGTTATTCGGAAATTACGAGCAGTTCAGAGTAGATCAGTCAACTTGCGCTTTCGGTGTGTTGTAGTAAGAGGATTTTTCTCTAGTCCTGGGGAGGATTTGCTTCAGGATAATGGAGGCGCACTTTGTTATTTTAAATTGAGGATTGGAGACTTTGGGGAGGTAATTATAATGAGAAGATATGATGAAAAAGAGGACACTAGAATTGCTCTTGCTCCGACAAGTGAGGGAAAATATCTTGTCTTAAAAAATATCTACACTAAGTGTGAAGAAAAATTCTCTATTGGGGCTGAAATGGGGCGCGGCGGCAGTTGCATCGTGTATGAAGCCTTCAATATTACTCAAAATCGTCAAGTATTGTTAAAAGAGTTCTATCCGAGGAATTTTAGTGAAGGCTCAATTACTCGTGGTGAGGATTCTGCTTTAAAAGTTAATTTACAACAAGAAGAGAGATTTAAAAGCTCTAAGGATAATTTTCTAAGTGTTTGTAATAATCAGTTAAACTTTTATAATGAACATGCTCGCGAAAATGCCGATGAACTCGTTGAGATTCAGGGCATGTATAATTTGGGCGATACCGTTTTGGTTATGATGCCTGCTGCTAGTGGGCGCAGTTGGGATAATGAAGAGGTTAAGGATGAGAGTCTCTACCAAATTTTAGAGACTATTCTTTCCTTAGTTCACGAACTGAAACTTTATCATGATCACAATTTGCTCCACTGTGACGTTAAGCCTGCCAATGTTTACATATTTAAAAAGACCCGTCAACGCGTAATGCTCTTAGATTATGGCAGTGTTTTGAAGTTTGATGATGAGGGAATTCTCAATGTTGAAGGGACTCTGTCTTATACCCAAGAGTTTGCCGCCCCTGAATTGATCAAGGCTTTGGAAATGATTGGAGATGAATTTTATGAAGATTATTTAGCTACTATCACCGTTAAGTCAGATCTCTTCTCTGTTGGAGCATCATTATACAACAAACTTACCCAAAGATATGTGCCGCGTGATTTGAATAACAATCTTGAGTACAATGAGTTTGTTAAAGCTATCGATGATTTTTGGCTATCGGAGAAAAATGGGTTAGTAAAGAGTGTTCCTTTGCGAGTCAAGAAAGAATTAATAGATTTCTTGTCTGGTCTTTTGGAAGATCTTCCCCTTAATCGTTTCGACATTAATGAGACTGAAGAGTGTCTGCAAACCTTGTTAAAAGATTCCAGGCCACCTGAATTTTGTCTCTCTCCAGATTTTAAGGCTCCCACTCCTGGTGAGGAATTTTTAGGTCGAGAGCTGGAACTTTCCCAGTTGAGAAGATTTCTGTATGATGGTGAAAAAAGTATTTTCATTTATGGTGATGGAGGTTTAGGGAAGAGCCTCTTAGCCTTAAAGTTAGCATTGGAGGAGCGCAATAATTTTAATTTCTTTTGGACGACCTTCACTAAAGATTTAATGAGGACGATAGTCAACCTGTACACAGAACCACTTTATCCTTTAGAGTACAACTATGAAGATGTTTTCAATTGGAATATGAGATGTTTACGCCAGCAGAGCGAGAGTACGGTCTTAATTATTGATAATTTTGATCTGCCCCCAGAACGGATGGGTGAAGTACTCCATAGCGATGTTTTTGGACTGTTGCAAAAGATGAATTTGCGTCTCATCTTTACCAGCCGTCACCGTCCTCCCCATGCGGCTACTTGCCTTGAGGTTGGGACTCTGTCTGCTGAAGAACTTTTACAATTAATGCGTTTACATTATAAGGCTGAGGACGATGGCTATTTGCCGCAGATTATCGAAGCTACTCAGTATAATACGTTTGTTGTTGAACAAGCGGCTAAAATTTTGCAAGAGAGTTGGGGAAGGCTTACTCCAGAAAAACTTTTAGCACAGATGCGAAGTTCGGATAAAGAAAAGGAGATAACTGATATTCTGAAAGATTTATTCAATCTGTCAAAATTATCTAAATCTTCCCGAATTATTATGGCTCAAGCGGCGTTGTTGCCTGTTCGCGGTATGAGAGCATCGTTATTTTTGGATACTCACGATGAAAATCAACAGAATATAATCCGCATTTTAGAATTTAGTGGCTGGCTCAAAAAGAGTACGGACAATTTTATCTCACTCCATCCGTTAGTGAGAGAGATCTGTCTTCCTAAGATAAAGCAAGCTGATGCTAAATGCAGAAAATTTGTAGAAAGTTATGCTCGCGAATATTCTAATTTACCAGCTGATGAGCGTGTTAAGTGTATAGCTGAAAGAATGGATGTCTTTACCAACGCGGTTGATCATTTAAAAGATTCTGATGGTCAATTGGTTAAAATGGCTGCTGAATTTAATTATAGTGGAGGTCGTGCTCGTGAGGCTCTCTCTTATTTTCAAAAATATTTAAATATTTTTGAAAAGCTCCATCCGCAATCAAGTGCTATGGAAAGATTGGATATAAAGAATAGATTGGCTTGGTGTGCGAGTAATCTGGGCGATTTCCAAGCAGCGCTCTCTTATTTAGAACCTGCTCTAAATGAGGCTGAAAGTGAACTTGCTGAAGAGGAACGCGGTAAATTTGTGCGTTATTACAGAAGTTTAGCTGATATTTATCGTCGAGTCGCTGATTTTGAAAAAGCGGGACATATTTATGAATTATTGTTATCCTTAATTAAAAGGGACAACAATATTGATGAATTTACTGCTGTCAATATTTATCTCAATTATGCTAAATTTTGTTTAATTCGTGGTGAGTATGCTTTGTCTGGAAAATATGATAGTAAGGCCATACAAATTGTCGAACGCAATCAAAATTTTCCTGCGAAGATCTTAGCAGAGGCCAATCAAAACCTCGCGGAATGTTGTTTGCAAGGTGGTAGTTTTGAAGATGCTATGGGTGTTGCTAAAATTTCTACAGAAATTTATGAAAGGTTTGTTTATGGAAAAAATCATCCTGTAACTGCTGAAAGTTACGGCCACCTCGCTCGTGTTTTGATTGCAAATAAAAAATATACTGAGGCTTTAGACTATTTGGAGAAAGCTAAAAAGATTTTAGAAGAATTTTATGGAGAAGAGCACCCCGCGAGTGGCAATATTTATGTAAATATGGCTTTGCTTTTCAATGAGCAAAATGACAAAACACAAGCTAAAAAATGGCTGGATAAAGCAATTTTAGTTCGTAAAAAGGTATTTGGCGACGAGCATCCTCAAACACTTGAGCTTTTGAAGTTTCGCGCAGATTTAGAAAGACGTGAGCCGTTGGATTCGCCCTCATAAGCCCTTGCGCTTGTTGTGTTGTAAGTCTTGCGCGTAGTGTCTGAAGTTATGTTCTTTTGGGGTCTCCTCCCGCTTTTTATAGTCAAACAACATAATATTTGATATAATGCAAAAGTTATGAGTTATGATAAAAAATTTAGAGAACGAGCTTTAGC
>JAFSXH010000236.1 GCA_017444165.1 bacterium
TCCACTGCCAGAACCACTGTTACAAAAATACAACTTCATGTCACGATCACAAGCCTTAATAAATTTGCATTGGCCCGAGAATTTCGCTCAATTACAGCAAGCCCAAAGGCGTTTTGCTTTCGAAGAACTATTTTTACTCAATTTAAATATAGTCGGCAAAAGACAGAAACTGCAAAATTTAAAACGCAACGTCATTTATAAAGATCTCAAGAAGTGGCAAAACGAATTTTTACAATTGATTCCTTTCACTTTAACTAAGGCTCAAGTTAAGGTTTGTCAGCAAATTGTGGCCAATCTCCAAGCTCCCTACCCTATGAATCGAATGTTGCAAGGTGATGTAGGTTCAGGCAAAACGATTGTCGCCGCTTTTGCCGCTTTTTTGGCTATTAAAAATGGTTATCAAGCGGCCATTATGGCCCCCACAGAGATATTAGCTCAACAACACTGGCAGAAATTGCAGACTATTTTAGAGCCTGCAGGTATCCGTCTGGGTCTGCTCCAGGGCAGTATGCGAGCCAAAGAGAAGCGCAAGATCAAAGATCTCTTAATGTTAGGTCTGATAGATCTAGTGATCGGCACTCACGCTCTAATACAAGAAGATGTGCAGTTTAGTAAATTAGGTCTGGTCGTCGTCGATGAGCAACACAAATTTGGAGTTTTACAGCGCGAGGCTATAAAACACAAAAGTCTGGAAGATCTAAACTGCGATATGCTCTTAATGACCGCCACACCTATTCCTCGCACGATGGCTCTAACGATTTACGGAGATCTCTATCTCTCACGTTTGGATGAATTACCTCCAGGCCGTCAACCAATCTCCTCTAGCTGCATACCTTATGAACAAGCTCCGATAGTCTACCAATTTATCCTTAAAGAGATCTCCAAAGGTTTACAAAGTTACATCATCTGTCCCCTGATAAGCGAGAGCGACAGATTAGAAGCGAGTGCCGCCATACAAGAGGCGGAAAGGCTGAAAAATAGTGTTTTTCGCGATGTGCGCGTGGGTCTTTTGCACGGCAGGATGAAGGCCAGCGAAAAAGATCAGATTATGGAGAGCTTCCGCCGTCACGAAATAGACGTATTGATCTCCACTACCGTTATCGAGGTCGGTGTCGATGTGCCTAATGCGTCGGTAATGTTAATCCAAGATGCCAATCGCTTCGGTTTGGCTCAATTACACCAACTGCGCGGACGCATAGGGCGCGGCAGTCAAAAATCCTATTGTTTCTTCTTGGCTTCAAAGGATCGAGAATCAGTGCGCAAGTTAGAGGCTATCGCTAGATTGTCCGATGGCTTAGATGTAGCCGAAGAGGATCTCAACATTCGCGGACCAGGTGATTACTTTGGCACTAGACAGTCTGGTTTTCCCGAACTAAAAGTGGCTGATCTCATACGCGATTACAAATTATTGACTCTAGCCAAAGAGGAAGCCGATTTTTACCTCCAACCAGAGAACCGTCATCATTTGAAAATTTTTAATATCGATACTGAGGAAGAAAATCACAATGGCCTTCAATAAACGATTACCTTCAAAAAAATGGATGCGTCCTACCACCAGCAAAACCAGAGAATCTCTTTTAGCGACTCTTGCCCCTTACATAGAGCCGACTTCCAAAGTCCTAGATCTCTTTGCAGGTACAGGTTCTCTGGGGTTAGCACTTTTAGAAGAAGGTTGTCAAGAAGCGACTTTTGTCGAAGGAGATAGACGATCATTGAACTTTTTGCGCGAAAATGTAGGTTCCAAAGGCAAGATAATCTGTGGCCTCCTACCCCAGGCTTTACAAAGATTAGCAGGAGAAAAGTTTGATATTATCGTGGCCGATCCACCTTACAACAGTCAGGAAGGCCCACAAACATTATTGCAATTGGGAGCTTACACCAATGAAGGGGGCATAATCGTCTTCGAATATCATCACAAAGAGAAATATCCGGAGGATTTTAAGGATTTTAAAGTATTAAAAAGCAAACGCTTTGGAGAAACGGCTCTGACATTTTGGCAAAAGATTAAAGTGGAGGATTAATTTTATTATGGATAGAGTAACTAAATACTTAGATAAACTTCCTTCAAGCAGTAAAGATATGTCTATTAATGTTTGGCAGTCCTTTCCTCCAGATCTGCGCGATGAGTTGAATAAAACTTTAACTACTTTTTATCAACTCGCTCAAGGAAACCCTATGGCCTTAGCCGATATCATATAGATACTCAAACGACAGCTCGGCCCCGCTTTTTCTCCCTTTTCAAAGATAGCTATAGTCGGCCCCGTCAATGTAGGTAAATCTACGCTTTTCAACTCCATATTATCTGGCACAGGTCAAACAGCCGAGGTCTCCCCCATTCCTGGTACGACAGTTAAAGCTCAAGAGGCTACAGCTGGAGCCTTCTCTTTGATAGACACTCCAGGCTTAGACAACGCCCAACAGAGTGGAGAGCAAGAATTCACTGTAGCCTACGATCAAGCTAAAATGGCCGATTTCCTCCTCATAGTCTTCGATGCCACTCGAGGAATAACGTCCTCTGATTTTCAGCTCTACCAGCAACTCTTACAGCTCAATAAAACATATTTGGTAGTCTTAAACAAGATGGATCTCATAACTCCAAAGCAGAGAACTAAAGTTGTAGATAGTGCCGCCAGAGCCTTGGGCTTGGAGGTGAACAATATTCACCAAGTTTCAGCCACGCGCAAAGACGGTTTGGGCCAATTGATCTTAGATATTGCCGCCGCTGAACCGAGATTGCTGGGAGAATTGGGCAGAACAATCACCCCTATTCGTCGCAAACTCAGTTGGCAATCGATCCGCCGCTCAGCTGTGGGTTCTTGTGCCGTAGCCCTCTCCCCTATTCCCATTGTGGATCTTATCCCTTTGACGATAATCCAAGCCTCTATGGTCTTGACTATAGCCAAGATCTACAATCAGCCGATGACTCTATCGCGAGCTAAAGAATTGTTAGCCGCCTTCGGAGCAGGAGTAGCCGCCCGCAATCTATTTAGCCAATTGAGTAAGATAGGTGGCATGCCAGGTTGGATAATATCCTCATTAATAGCCACTACAGGAACCATAGTCATTGGTTACTCTTCAATGTTGTGGTTTGAATTGGGAATAAAACCTTCTCAAAAATTACTCAAAGAATTGTCAGAATTTATCACCAAAATCCTCATAGAAACTACTGAAAAACTCAAAAAGATCAAAAAAGTCAGTAAAAAAGAGGTCAAGGAGGCCGTAAATGAAGCGGTCAATAACGCTACCCAACAATTAGACGAACGTTTAGCTGAACAACATATTCAAGAAGCACAGAAACAGAATAAAAAGGAAGATAAAGATGAAGACTAACAAAATTTTAGCGGCGACATTGGTAATATTGGCGAGCATAGCTTGCGGACCGACTATCAATACTACTCCGCAAAATTACCAAATCGCCAACCAAAGTGTAACCTTCGCTCCTCCTCCAGAAGATAGTTGGAGCAAACAGAAAGTTGACAACTCTATACTGGTGCGCTACGTGAACAAGAACAACGATCAAAAATTTCTCAGTATTGCTTCCGTAGATATGAAAGAGATCACCAGTTGGAGTGAAAACCCAGAAAAGACTAAGAGAACAGTCCGCGATCTCCAAGATCAGATCCTCAAACGCTCAGATGGACACATTCTTAAACAAAAGCAGATCAAATTAGGCGGAGAGGACGCACTGCAACTCATCTACACTTACAACGAGGGAACTATTCCAACTTGGGGATGTCAGATTTACGCTTTTCACAAGAAGAAACTTTGGTGCTTAGCTTGTTCATCTCCAGATGCTGAAAGGGATGAGGCTGAAGCCATCATTGAACACGTAGTGAAAACGTTTAAATTTAATTAAAGAATGTTTGACTGCAACTGGAAAAATACATCAGCATTAAACTCACTCTATCACGATACGGAATGGGGTATACCATTACATGATGATCGCGGACAGTTTGAGTTTCTCATGTTGGAAGTCATGCAGTGCGGTCTAAACTGGAACATGATAATAAATAAGCGAGAAGTATTCCGCCAATGCTTTGACAATTTTGATTATAACAAAATTGCCTCTTACGCTGAAGAAGATATAGAACGCATAATCAACACCGCTGGAATGATCCGCTCACGCCGAAAGATCGAAGCCATAATCAGCAATGCCAGATGCTTCATCAGAATAAGAGAAGAGTTTGGCTCTTTTTCGGAGTATCTCTGGGCTTATTCTGAAGGTAAGACGATACTCTACGAAGGACATTCCGAGGGTTTTGTTCCTGCAAGCAACGGACTTTCAGACAAGATAAGCAAGGATCTAAAAAAGCGCGGTTTTAAATATTTGGGGACTATCACCATTTATTCACACTTACAAGCGTGCGGAATAATTAACGATCATGGAAAAGATTGTCCATGTTATCAAAAAATTGTCAGTAATTATCCTACTGTAAGAAAGCAATGTTATCTTGAAAAGAACATTGCTCTTGTGTACAAGGAGGTTTAGCTTGTCAAAAAATAGTGGAAGTGGTGAAGATTTATTTGTTAATATAATTTGCTACGGCATAGTCGCTTCAGTATTTCTGGCCGGCCTCTTACTCTGCTGGTGGAATGAAGATCAAACTTTGAGGTACTACCGTCTCAGCGGGCAAGCCTCTAAAGTTGTTGTGGAAATGGAAGATATTGACAAATTAGATCCATCTTTGGATGGAAAATTGATCCACGCTATCGGCCAAGCTAAATCTCCTGAAGAGCTAAAAGATCCACTGTTCGATCTCAGTCTCAAAGCCTTCACTTTCAATCGCGATGTCAGTTATTACCAGCTTGTAGAACATAAAAATAAGGAAAAAAATGACGAAGGACGCATGGAGACTACCTACAGTTATCAAGAACGTTGGGTAGATCACAGTGTCAATCACGCCAATTTTTATGATATATACTACAGAAAAAAGGCCAGATATCCCCTGACTACGCTCAAATCATTACATTTAACAGCTAAGGATGTGACCTTTGGAGCTTACCGCGTACCAGAAGATTTTGTAAAATCCGCCCGCAGATCAGAGAAGATTTCACCAGAACTGACCGCAGAAAGACGACAAGAGATAGCCAAAGAACTGGGTGTACGAGATGAGTTGCTACACGTTATACAAAATGGTATATACATTGGAAAAGATCCTAACAGTCCGCACTTAGGCGATGTTCGCGTATTTCTGTCTTATGTGCCTACGTCAGAAGTTACCATACTAGCCAAAGTCAAAGGGGATACTTTCGAACGCTTCCATAACCCAGATGATCCTCAAAGTATCAACATCAGCCAAATTGTAACAGGTGCGGTCTCCGCTGATGATATGTTCCAAGAATTAAAAAGCGATGTCACCTGGGGATCTTGGCTCTTGCGTGCCCTCAGTTTAATAATGGTCGTTGCGGCTTCTTTCTTTCTCCCCTGGGACGAGATGATTGGAGACTGGGAGCTTACCGATCCCGCCAGAATAGGTTTAGCCGCGCTTTTACTGACTGCAGGCTCAACTTGGTTGCTCAATGGTTTTTCTACAGCTGGGGCTATACTTATAGTCCTCTCTGCCATATCGTTCCCCTGGACGTTTATACTATCTAGAAAGAAGAAAAATAAAAAAGGATAATTTTATGCAGTACCATTTAATAGCCACTTGTTCCTTAGGTTTAGAAGCGGTTGTAGCTCGCGAATTAAACAATTTAGGTATGTCCAATGTGAGATCGGACAACGGACAGATCCACTTTGAAGCTGACGAATTTGGACTAGCTAAAAGCAACATCTGGTTGCGCAGTGCCGACAGGGTGTGGTGGCTCGTAAAATCCTTCCCCTGCCACACATTCGAAGAGCTCTTTCAGGGGATGAAAACGATACCATGGGGTGAGATAATTCCCGTCAATGGCCGTTTTCCCGTCGATGCCCACAGCCACAACTCAACCTTAACGAGCCTGCCAGCCATCCAGAGGACGGCCAAAAAAGCCGCCGTTGAAGTTATGCAAAATAAGTACCGACGCTTGGTATTTACCGAAGACGGCTCCGCCCACTACCCCATCAAGGTATTCTTAGTAAAAGATGTCTGTAGCATAATGGTAGACACTTCAGGCTCAGGATTGCACCGACGCGGCTACAGAACCTTAAACGCCGCCGCTCCATTACGTGAAACTTTGGCCTCCGCTCTAGTCCAACTGAGCTACTGGAACAAAGACCGCCTCTTAATCGATCCCTTCTGTGGTTCTGGCACAATATGTTTAGAAGCCGCCATGCTAGGCCTAAATATGGCCCCTGGTTTGACGCGCAAATTTGCCTACGAAACCTGGCCCATTATAGAAGAGAGAGTGTGCAAAATGGCCCTGCAAGAGGCTCAAGATACATTTGATCGCCACAGCAAACTAAACATTCAAGGCTACGACAACGACCCTCAAGTTCTGAAACTAGCCAATTTCCATTTACAAAAAGTAGGTTTACAAGGCAGAGGCATAACCTTCAATCTCCGCGACATAGCCCAATTCCAAAGCGATGAAGAATACGGAATAATCATCACCAATCCACCCTACGGAGAGAGGCTCTTAGAGCGGGAAGAGGCCGAAGAACTCTACAAAGTACTGGGAAACATAAAGAGAGGATTGCCAACCTGGTCAGTGTATAGCATATCTTCCGATCCCCAATTCGAAAAGTACTTCGGCCAACAAGCCAAACGCAAACGCAAAGTATACAATGGTATGATTGCCTGTAATTATTTCCAGTATCCTGGGCCGCCTAAAAAATTCACTCAAAACCGAGTTTTTTAAGTTCAAGCAACTTGGCTTTGGCATCTTCATCGCCAAGTTCGGCAGACTTCTTGTACCACTTGACCGCTTCAGCGTAATCCTTATCTACACCATTACCGTAGAAATAACAGTCAGCGAGTCTAAGTTGTCCCACCGCGTTGCCTTGTTCTGCTGACTTTCTAAACCATTTTACTGCTTCAACGTAATCTTTAGTAAAACCATTGCCGCTGTAATAACAAAGACCGATAAATGCCTGCGCACCTGCGTTACCTTTTTCTGCCGATCTTTTACACAACTTTACCGCCTCAGCAAAATCTTCAGCCACGCCACAACCACTAAGATAACAAATACCGAGCATAAATTGTGCATCTGCGTCATATTGTTCTGCTGACTTTCTGAACCATTGAACCGCTTCATCATAATCTTTGGTTAAGCCATTACCTCTAAAATAACAGAAACCAAGGCTATACTGCGCACTCGCATTACCTTGTTCAGCCGACTTCCTAAACCATTTCACTGCTTCTGCGTAATCTTGCTCTACACCATTGCCGTAGTAATAACAATCACCGAGTCCGTTCTGTCCATCTGCGTAATCTTGTTCAGCCGACTTTCTAAGCCATTTCACCGCTTCAACATAATCTTGCTCTACACCATTGCCCTTAGAATAACCAGTACCGAGCATAAACTGTGCGAATGCGTTACCCTGTTCAGCCGACTTTCTGAACCACTTCATCGCTTCAGTGTGATCTTCAGTAACACCATCACCATTATAATAACCAAGACCGAGCATGAGTTGAGCATTTGCGTTACCTTGTTCTGCCGACATTCTAAACCATCTCATCGCTTCAGTGTGATCTTCAGTAACACCATCACCACAGGTATAACATACACCGAGAAGCACCTGTGCATCTGTATTACCTTGTTCTGCCGACATTCTAAACCATTTAACCGCTTCAGAACAATCTTTAGTTACGCCTTGACCGTAGTAATAACATCTGCCAATAAAAAATTGGGCCTTTGCATCACCCTGTTCTGCTAATTTCTTACATGAATTGATCATCTCAGTAGCATCTTTATCTTCAGAAACTTCACTCTCATGAGCATCAACATCATTTATTGTATTTCCATCCCCTCTATAAGCTAGAAAATTGAGCGATCTCTGAGAGGCAAAATCCTCTTCATCTACAGGACAAGACCAAGTTGGAGCAAGCGCAACGGCAGAAGCAAAAAACAAAGTAAAGGCACAAGCTGAATACTTACGTGACCAAAAACATTTCAAACTACTCACGCTAAACATAAAGAAAACCTCACCTAAACAATCTACAGGCGAAAACTCTCGAAAAAATCCCGCCCCATCTCTCTATATTCAACTACAAAAATGCAGTGATGCATAATTTTTTTAATTGTCTTAAAAACCTTCTACAGCTGTTTTAGTTTCCCAGAAGAGCTGACGCTTCAGAAACAACCCAAACAGGAATACAGCCGGAATGTAAACCTGGCCAAAACTACAGAAACATGTAAAAGTTGAATAGCAGTTTTGATTTTTAGGTGAACCGACTTTTTTAATTCGTAATTCATAATTGGAATGAATTAATTGTTTCTTTCCAAAATAATTAAGCATTACAAATTAAATTAAGCATTACGAATTGTTAAGTAAAACCGCCTCACACGAACACAACGTATCTGTCTTACAACGCAAAAACACACAAACTAACGTAAGTTACGATAAGAAAATATAAATTGCTGAACTTTCTTTAGAAAAAATAGGATTTAAACAAATAGAAATGAATCCTGTTTTTAATTTTTCTTACAAAAGATGCGGAGTTAAAGGTGTTCTTCTGGGGCAAAAAGATTAAATTGATCCTCTTTGATGTGGGTGGAGTAATTGTTGATGCTGATCTCGATAGATACATACAGATAGGATGCGCTCTCTTCCAAACTACACCAGACGATCTCAAAACAGAAGTTATGGCCAGGTTGCCCGCTTTAGAGACGGGTTCTTTAGATTCAGCTCGTTTTTGGAAAGAGATCGGTGAAAGTCTCTGGAGACAGGGTAAGGGTACGGTAGGCTTTGACAGCAACTACTCAGGTATCTGGAGCGACATGCTCAGAGCCACACTCGACATAGACGGACAATTATTGGGCATTGCCAAATATCTGCGCAGCAACGGCTACAAGGTCGGTATACTGAGCAATGTCATTATGGAACATATGGCCGTCTTAGAAAAGATGGGCTTTTATGATGATTTTGATCCCTGTATCCTCTCTTGCGTAGTGGGTTTGCGTAAACCAGATAAAGAGATATACAAATTAGCGGCAGAAACTGGAAAAGTCTCCGTAGAAGAGTGTCTATTCATCGATGACTCTCCTGTCAATATACGTGCGGCCCAGGAAGTAGGCATGAAAACCTTGCTCTTCCAATCGATAGAACAACTCTACCAAGAATTAAAAAAATTAAGGCTGATATAGAATTAACCAGTTAAGAAATTTCTTTCCATCCTTCGCCACCTTCCACCAGTGGAAAGTACAGAGCGGCGCGGATGGGATATTTCTTAGCTTGGTTTTCGCGCAAGATCTTACAGTAGGTAACGAGCTGCCAACGATACTTTTTAGCTTTGCGTTCGTAGAAATCTGTCAAATCTTCCTCAGAGGGTAAACGACTGCTCTTGTAATCGATGATCCAATAAGTTTGTCCATCAAAAAATAAGCGATCTATTATGCGTTTATCTGGATGGAACAACTTATAAGTGCTGTTGCCGATAAAGTTGCAGAGATATTCACTCTCATTTTCGGCTATTTCGTAAGGATACAAGATCCAACGGCCTCTCTGAGAGTGCAGA